>CAZPZE010000340.1:0-16796 GCA_964590625.1 uncultured Solibacteraceae bacterium | reverse complement strand
CCGCGCGGAGCTCTCCGCAGGTATGAGTTCGATACTGATGTTTTTCGCCAGACTGCATGGTCAATTCCTGTTTCCAATCGTGTTGATTAATTCTTCGCGCGTTACCTGCCGCTGCTCGGTGGAGAGCATGTTCTTCAGCGTATAAACGCCCGCCGCGATTTCGTTGTCGCCCAGAATCAGGGCGTAGCGGGCTCCCACCTTATTTGCGATCTCCATCGCGCGCTTCAGTTTCATGCCGGCCGCGACTTCAGCCGAAATTCCCGCGCGCCGCAGATCGCGCGCAATCACGCCCGCGTGATGTGTCGCCGCGTCACCCATCGGCGCGATGAAGACATCAATTGCGCTCGCGACATCCTGCGGGACTGTCATCACCAGGCGATCTTCGCCGATCGAGAATCCAATGCCCGGCGAATGAACGGGCGAGCCGAGAGATTCCGCCAGGCCGTCATAGCGTCCGCCGCCGAGCACGGAATTCTGCGCGCCCAGATCGCCGTGCGTGACTTCGAACGTGGTGCGCATGTAGTAGTCGAGGCCCCGCACGAGACGCGGCCGCACTTCGAACGGGATGCCGCGGTCCGTCAGATAACTTTTCACCTGCTCGAAATGCGGCTGGCAGACTTCGCAGAGGCTGTCGAGAATCGTCGGGAGCTTTTCGATGATCGGCTGATCTTCCGGGACTTTGCAATCGAGCACGCGCAAAGGATTGGTTTCCGAGCGCCGCTGGCAATCGGTGCAGAGCTGCGCAGCCACCGGCTGGAGGGCGGCGCGCAGCTTCTCCACATATTGCGGGCGGCAGTTGCGGCAGCCGACGGAATTGATCAGCAGATGGAATCCGGTGAGGCCTGCGCGCGTGAGCATCTCGGTCACCATCTCGATGACCTCGGCATCCACGAATGGCGATTCCGAACCGATCGCTTCCGCGCCGATCTGAAAGAACTGACGGTAGCGGCCTTTCTGCGGGCGTTCGCGGCGGAACATCGGGCCGATGTAATAAAGCTTCTGGACGCCCGGGCGCTGATCGAGCCGGTGCTCGATGTAGGCGCGAATCACCGACGCCGTGTTCTCAGGCCGCAGCACGAGGCGCGAACCGTCACGGTCCTCAAACGCGTACATTTCCTTCGAAACGATATCGGTATCGGCGCCCACGCCGCGCGCGAAGAGCTGTTCCTCTTCGAGAATCGGCGTGCGGATTTCCTGGTAGTTATACGTCCGGAAAACTTCGCGGGCAATGGTCTCGACCCGGTTCCAGACGGCAGTATCCGGCGGCAGCAGGTCCCGGGTTCCTTTTACGGCTCGAATCATTACAGAAAGGGGGGAATTTTTCATGCTATCACGCGGCTGGCGCGGGACGCGGGAAGTGCTTCATTATCAGAGGATTCGGCGAACGGCGCCGGCGATGACGCCGGGCGCGTCGAGCGTGATCCAGTGGCCGGTCGCCGGAACGATGATGTGTTCGCCGCGCGTGGAGAGGCGGGCCTCGCGCTCATGTTCGGCGAGCCCTTCGGGGCCGGAGTTCGCCGCGGAGAGGATCACGACCGGCAGATCGCCGAGACCGCGGCGCTCATCGATCTGGCTGACGCTGAGCGGAAGGTTTTCTAGGTAATCGGCCATCGAGCGGAAGGCGCGCTCTTCGCTCCAGTGCGCGGCAATTGCGGGCCAGTGCTCGCGCGGGATCTTGCGGACTTCCCCCACCAGGCGATTGGCCGTCCCGGCGCCGCGGCCCGCGAAGATCTTGCCGAGCAGACCGGGAACCCGCAGGGAACCGCTCGTGAGGCGCGTGAGCGCGAATCGCACCACGCCGATGCGCGCCAGCATCGCTCCGCGGCGCGAAAGCATCACGCCGCGCCCGAGCATGGCCCGGCGCTGGGGCGTGGGATCGCGCCATTCGTCGCGTACCACGGGATCGATCAGAACCAGGCCAGCCACGAGTTCGGGATGAAGCTGCTGGAAAATGCGTACGATCAATCCGCCGAACGAATGCCCCACGAGGATGAACGGTGCGGGCAATCCGGCGCGGCCGAGCAGCAGCTCGAGATCCCGGACCGCATGCAGCGCGGTCCCGGGAGCGGCGGCATCATCGCTCCATCCGAGACCGGCCCGGTCATAGCTCAGCACGCGCGCGAACTGCGCTATCAGAGGCTGTACGAGGGACCACGTGAGCGATGTCGCGGCGAGACCCGCCTCCAGAACCACGCTCGGTCCTGATTCACCCGAAGTCTGAACATGCAGCCGGCGTCCGCCGATATCGACCATGCGGCCAGGCGGCGGCAGCTTCATCGGTCAGCCTTCAACCGTATGGAGCTTCATCAGATTCGTCGAGCCGGCACGTCCCACCGGTGTTCCGGCCACGAACACGACACGGTTGCCGGGATACAGAAGTTCGCGCTGCACGAGAAGCGTATCCATCTGGCCGAGCATTTCGTCTGTCGAAGTCACGTTGGGCGCGAGCACAGGCGTCACCCCGTAGTTTACGGCGAGGCGGCGCACCACATCGGGGGAACTGGTCATCGCAAGCACGCGGAAGAGGGGCCGGAATCGCGAGATCAGCCGCGCGCTGTAGCCGCTCTCCGTGAAAACGACGATCGCTTCCACGCCCGCGGCCTTTGCGGCATGGAACGCCGCTTCCGCCACGATTTCGGAATCGTGGGTTCCCATGGGCAGGGGTTCCGCGAAACCGCGCCGCTTCAGACCGCGCTCTACTTCCTCGGCGATCTTCACCATGTATTCCACCGCCGCCACAGGATGCTTGCCCACGGATGTTTCGGCGGAGAGCATCACCGCGTCGCTCGCATCGTAAACCGCGTTGGCCACGTCGCTGACTTCAGCGCGCGTGGGGGTCGGGTTTTCGATCATCGATTCGAGCATCTGGGTTGCGGTGATGACGAAGCGATTGCGGCGCCGGGCTTTCCGGATGAGGCGCTTCTGGATCGGCGGGACCATTTCGAGCGACATCTCAACGCCCAGATCCCCGCGGGCGACCATGATGCCATCCGCAACTTCCAGAATGTTGTCGATATCCTGGACGGCTTCCGGCTTTTCAATCTTCGCGACGATGGGTATTCGCGCGGTGCCCATGCGTTCCCGCACCATCTGGACGTCTGCCGCGGAACGTACGAATGAGATCGCGATGAAATCAACGCCGGCCTGCAAGCCCGCGCGGAGATCGGCGAGATCTTTCGATGTCATGGACGGCGCGCTGACGCGCACGCCTGGCAGATTGATGCCCTTGTTGTCGCCCACCGGCCCGCCGGAGACAACGTAACAGGTGACCGCGATGCCATCGTTGGCTACAGCGCGCAAAACCACGGCGCCATCATTCAGCAGAATGCGGTCGCCGACGCGAACATCGCTGGCGAACTTCCGGTAAATGGTGGAAGCTTTGGTTTCGTCGCCGATGATCTCTTCGGTGGTGATCGTGAAGTGCGAAGCGGTTTCGATGCGGCATGTACCGGCGGCGAATTTTCCCAGCCGGATTTTCGGGCCCTGCAGATCGAGCAGAATGCCGACAGGAACGCCGGTCTGCTTTTCGGCCGCGCGTACGGTTTCAATGCGCCTCGCGTGCTGCTCCCAGGTGCCGTGCGAACTGTTGAGGCGGAAGATGGAAGTTCCGGCGCGGATCAGGGTACAGACCGTTTCGAAAGAATCGCTGGCCGGCCCCAGCGTGACCACAATCTTTGCGTTAGCCATGGCCTAATCCTCACGATAAACCCTGAGCGTTAATGGTTCAGCCAAAAACCATATTGTGGCTCCCGATATTGTGACAGCAAAAGACTTACGCCAACCAGCCTACTGCTAAGATGGCGATAGTTGAACGACTACCTGCTCACCGCCATCCTGGGAATCGTGGAAGGAATTACCGAGTTTCTTCCCATCAGCTCCACCGCCCATCTCCGAATCGCGCAGGCCCTGCTCGGCACGGATCTGACCAACAGCTTCTGGCAGATGTTCGCGATCGTCATTCAGATCGGTCCGATTCTCACGCTGCCGATTTTCTTCCGCGAGCGGATTGCCGTGTGGCTGCGCTCCTTTCCCACCGGAACGCGCGGCGATCGCACGGTACTGACGCATCCGCTGACGCTCACGTTCGTCTCTCTTGTTTTTACCGCGGTTCCGGCGCTGGCGGTGGAGAAGGTGATCTCGAAACATCTGGAAGATATCCCGCTCATCGCGATGACGATGATCGCGGGCGGGATTGTAATGTGGGTGGTCGATTCGATGTTCGGAGGCCGTGAGAGCGGTGTGACCGAGAGCGAGGCAGCGCGCGAGATCGAGCGGATGGGATTCCTGCGTGCCGTCTGGATTGGCCTCTGCCAGGCCGTGTCCGGAATTTTTCCGGGAACTTCGCGCTCGATGGCGACCATTTCCGGCGGGCAGATTTGCGGACTCTCGCGAACCGCGGCGCTGGAATATTCGTTCCTGCTTTCAATCCCGACGATGGTGGCGGCGACCGGGCACAGTCTGCGGAAGGCGATCAAGGCGAACGCCGGTGTGGCGGCAGCCCACCTCGATGCGCACGGCTGGGCGCTGCTGGTTTTCGGCAATGTAATTTCGTTCCTGGTGGCGTATGCGGTGGTGGGCTGGTTCCTGAACTGGGTGCGGACGCGGGGATTCGTGCCCTTCGCGATCTACCGCATTCTGTTCGGCGCGGCTGTGCTGGCGTGGGTATTCGCGACTGCTAAGTAGCGCGCGTTATTGCGCGCGCACCGCAAAGGCGTTAGCATCGACCAATGGCATCCACTGGCACGGGGCGTCCACCCCGCGCGCAGCATGAGGCGCAGGAGCGTGCTGACCGCATTCGCCTTCTGCAGCAGGAACTGGCACAACCAGAGCTTCAGGAGGTCCTCGCTCTTACTCCGGAACAGAACACCCGGTTCCACGATTGGTCGCAGGCGCAACTGCATGCGCTGGCCGCCGATTTCGATGTAGACACGAGTGCATCACAGAAGCGCGCGTCCTGGGGAATGCGAATCGCATCCACGCTGGGAGCGATTGCGATCTGTACCGCCGTTGTCCTGTTCTTTCTTCGTTTCTGGGGCTACCTCGATACGGCGGCGCAAGTGGCAATCGTCTCGATTCTTCCGCTCGTCATGCTGGTGGGTGCGGAGTTCGCCTTTCGGCGCGAGCGGACCCTCTATTTCACCGGACTGCTGGCTCTCGTTTCTTTCGCGTCCTTCGTGATGAACCTGGCTGTAGTGGGAGACGTTTTCAACATCGCCTCTACCGAACGAGCTCTGCTCGCATGGGGCGCGTTCGCAATGGTTCTGGCGTATCGATATGGTCTCCGGCTCCTGCTGGCAATCGGGCTCCTCCTGTTGATGAGTTACGCAGCTGCGGCGTGGACAGCCCACCTTGGCTATCGCTGGCTCGATTTCGGCAATCGACCGGAATTCGACGCGGTTGTGGCGGCGCTCACGTTCTGCGTATCTCTGCTGGGGGATAGCAGCCACTCGGATTTTCCACCGGTTTACCGGGTGGTTGGCTCGATCGTGTTTTTTCTCTGTCTGCTCTCTCTCGCGGAATGGGGTATCCCCAGCTATCTGCCGTTGAGCAGCCGGAATGTGGAGCGGCTCTATGAAGGGGCGGGACTCCTGACAACCGCCGGTGGAATCTGGCTCGGCATCAGGCGGCAATGGAACGGTGTGGTCAATGTGTCGGCAACGTTCTTCGTGATTTTTCTCTACTCCCGCCTTTATCACTGGTGGTGGGACTGGATGCCGAAATACCTGTTCTTCGCGGCGGTCGGCGGAGTGGGGATTCTTTTGGTGGTCGTTTTCCGGCGGATGCGCGGCCGCATGGCCCAGGGAGGATTCGCTTGAAACGCTCATCACTGATTGCTGCTGCACTCATCGTTCTGGTTGCGAATGCGTTTGCACTCGTTCACGCCTGGCGAAATCGCTCCGGAGCCGTGAGCGCCCACATCGTCCTTACCGAGCGCGAACTGCCTCTGTCGGTCTCCGCCGGAGAGGACGACAGTTCCGTTGAGTTGAACCTGATCTGGCGCTCCTATGACAGGCCGTGGAACGACAGCGCGGATTGGCTGGGCGCGGCCAAACTCGCCGAACTCGGCTTTGATACACACGTTTCTCCGTCTTCCGCGGGCGCCCCGGAGTTTTATCAAAGAGAACGGCCCAGGCGGGCATTCGTTGCCCTGGAATACAACGGACCAGCCTGGCAGCGCGAACTCGCGTCATTAAACAAACAGGCGGACGATCACCCGGAGCTGGCGTCCCCGCGTCCGGACCCGGACAAGCTTTCCCGACTGCTTCCCATCGACGCGAGCCTCGATCCCGCCAAATTGCGAGTCGCCCATCGGGATTCGTCGAACGTGATCCTGATTCCCGCCGCTATTGCGATCAGTGCGGATCAGTTTGGGTATGTTCCGGAGGCGCGCCGGCCTGAACCGCGGCTTTCGGGCTCGATCGTGGAATTACCTTCGAGCGTCCACGTTCCGCTTCCCTATAGCCAGCAATTGCGAGAACGGGCGAAACGTACGGACTCCGCGCACTACAACGTCCACCTGCGTTTCGGTACATTGCTGGAACCCTGGATCGTCGGCGTCGACTTCACACCGGATGGCCAGCCGAACCCGCGCTGACCGGTTTTCGGCCCATCACCAGGATCGTTTCCAGTCCCGGCGGCTGGGTTTCGCGATCGACGACCCAGCTCTGCACCTCTGCGAAGCCGGCGGCTTCCAGAAATCCGCGCAGCTCGACTTCGGAGAAGCCAAGCCAGGTATCGGCGTAGAGCTCGCGGGCCTGCTCGAAAGCGTGCTTTTTCAGATCGAGGATCACGATTCTGCCGCCGGGCTTCAGCAGATTCGTCGCCGCCGCTACGGCGCGCGCCGGATGCAGCGCATGATGCAGGCTCTGGCTGAAGAACGCGAGATCGACCGTGCCCGCGTCGATGGGCGGCGATTCGAGATCGCCCACGCGATACTCCAAATTGGCGATGCCGTTTTCGCGCGCCAGACGCGCGCCAAATTCCACCATCTTCGGGGAATTATCGACCGCGATCACCCGCTCCGCGCGCTGGGCCAAAAGCTGCGAGAACGTCCCCTCGCCTGCGCCGAGGTCCGCGATCACCATCGGCGGCATCAGTTGCAGCAGCGTTTCCGCCAGGCCCTTCCAACTCCGACCTGGAACGTAGTTGCGGCCGAATTTTCCGGCGAGATCATCGAAGTAGCCGCGGACCTTGTCACGGCGCTTTTCGAGTACCAGTTGCAGGGCTTTCTGGTCCTGCGCGGCTTCCGGGATTTCGGGTGCGGCGGCGTGCAGAAGATCCGCCAGATGACCGTTGTGGAGGCGGTACAGGCTGTTCTTGCCCTGCTTGCGGTCTTCCACGAGCTCGGCGGCCTTGAGCTGAGAGAGGTGGGTCGAAATCCGGCTCTGGCCCATGGCCAGAATTTCCTGCAGCTCCGCGACGGAAAGTTCTTCCTTTTCAAGGAGAAGCAGGATTCGCAGCCGGCTGGGGTCCGAAATCAGCCGAAAGTTCTTCAGAATCGACGCCACGTATGATATTGTAGGACTTGTTCCAGCAATACATCAATATATTTTGATTTGTTGATAGGAGAATTGATGAGCACCGCAACCCTCACCGCGACCGATTACAAAGTCGCCGACCTGGCCCTCGCCGACTGGGGCCGTAAAGAGATCACCATCGCCGAAAAGGAAATGCCGGGATTGATGTCGATCCGGCAGAAATACGCAAAAACGAAGCCATTGGCGGGGGTCCGGGTGACGGGCTCGCTCCACATGACGATCCAGACGGCGGTTCTCATCGAGACGCTGGTCGATCTGGGGGCGTCGGTTCGCTGGGCGAGCTGCAATATCTTCTCGACGCAGGATCACGCCGCGGCCGCCATCGCAGCCGCCGGCATTCCGGTGTTCGCGTGGAAGGGCGAGACGCTCGAAGATTACTGGTGGTGCACGAAGATGGCGCTGACCCATCCGGGTGGGCTCGGCCCGCAGCTCATCGTCGACGATGGCGGCGACGCGACGCTGCTCATCCACAAAGGCTACGAGCTTGAGAACGGCAGCGGCTGGGTCAACACCCCGTCGGGCAACCGCGAAGAGCAGGTGATCAAGGATCTGCTCAAGGCGACCTACGCGGAGAGCAAGACGCTGTGGCACGACGTCGTGAAAGAATGGCGCGGCGTTTCAGAAGAGACGACGACCGGCGTGCATCGCCTCTACAAAATGCACGAAGCGGGCGAACTGCTGGTGCCGGCGATCAACGTCAATGATTCGGTGACGAAGTCGAAGTTCGACAATCTCTACGGCTGCCGCGAGTCGCTGGCGGACGGCATCAAGCGCGCCACGGACGTGATGGTGGCCGGCAAAGTCTGCGTGGTTTGCGGCTACGGCGACGTCGGCAAGGGCAGTGCGCATTCCCTGCGGGGGCTGGGCGCGCGCGTGGTGGTCACTGAAATCGATCCGATCAACGCCCTGCAGGCGGCGATGGAAGGCTATGAAGTGACCACGGTGGAAGACACGCTCGGCCGCGGCGACATTTACGTCACGACGACCGGCAACGTGGACGTGATCACGCTCGAACACATGCGGAAGATGAAGGACCAGGCGATCGTCTGCAACATCGGCCACTTCGACAGCGAAATCCAGATCGACAAACTGAACGCGTCGGATGCGAAGAAGATCGAGATCAAGCCGCAGGTGGATCAGTACACGTTCCCGTCCGGCAATTCCATCTTCGTGCTGGCGGAAGGCCGTCTCGTGAACCTCGGCTGCGCGACCGGCCACCCGAGCTTCGTGATGTCGAACAGCTTCTCCAACCAGACGCTGGCGCAGCTCGATCTCTGGGCCAACAAGGACACCTATAAGCCGGGTGTTTACGTTCTGCCGAAGAAGCTCGACGAAGAAGTGGCGCGGCTGCACCTCGAAAAGATCGGCGTCAAGCTGACGAAGCTTTCTCAGAAGCAGGCGGATTACATCGGCGTGCCGGTGGAAGGCCCGTACAAGGCCGACCACTACCGCTACTAATCGCTGAAGTCGTCCTGATCAGCGCGCGTTCAGGCGCGCGCTGATCGGGGGACTGAGCTCATTCCCGCCACGAGCGCCGCCAGCACGTAAAGCCCCCCGCCGATCAGCAGCGTCTGCACAATTCCCAGATAAAGCGCCAGAACCAGGGCTCCTACTGATCCCATCACGCTGGCCGCGGCGTTCAGCGACCACGCCCAGCGCACGGACGGCTGATGCGCGCGCTCCAGCATACGCAGGCCCGTGGGGAAAGGCAGTCCCATCGCGAAACCCGCGGGCGCGAGCATCAGAACGGTCGCGACGACCTTGACGTAAAATGGCAGGCCTACGCCGTTAGTGAGAACCGGCTGCGTGATCACCGCCAGAAGCGCGATCAGCACGGCCACTGCGATGAGCGCTTTCACGAGACGCCCGGCGTTATCGCCGATCAGCTTCGCGCTGGCATAGCTGCCGAGGCCGCTCGAAACCAGCATCGAAAAGATCACAACCGTGAGCGCGTAGGTGGGGTGTCCGAGGAAAAGAACGAACTTCTGGATCAACGCTACCTCGATCAGGATGTAGCCCATGCCGATCGCGAGGAAGTAGATCAGAAATCCCCAGACCGAACCCTGGCGCGGCAGCCGCGTGCCCAGCACGAGTGGCGGCAGCACCAGAATAATCGCCACCGCGACCACGCTGACAATCAGCGCATCGAACAGCTTCGGCACAGCCACGTTCACCTTGTAGTCGGCCGATTTACTGCCGGTCTGCATAATGAAATCCGAGACATCGCGCGGCTGCACGGTGTAGAAGAAGAACGGCCGGTTGTCGCTCACAGGGGTGACATCGAACTGATAGTCCTTCTGCCACGCGAGCGGGTCCTTCGCCAGCAGCAACTGCCCGAACTGATTGCGCGGCGGATCGCCCGGCACGTAAATTTCCTGCATGTGGGCATCGGCGAATCCTTTTCGCGCGCGGGCGATATCCGCATCGCTCAGCGGTGAACGGGAGAAGATCACGGTATCGAGCGCGCCCCATCCGTGCACGTTGAGGCTGCCGCCGCTCGTGCGTCCCACCAGCACATGGCGCCACGGCTCATTCTCTCCGAGTCCGCGCAGCGCGGCCATCGCCAGCGATACCAGACGCAGCGATTCGCGAGGCGGATCGAAACCCCAGCGGGTGAACGCCAGCAAGCCGTCCGGCGTCAGGTGGGTGAAGTAGTCATGGAACGCGTCGGTCGTGTAGAGGTTGTTTTCCGAAAGCGCGAAAGCGCCCGCGGCAGTGGACGCCCAGGTATCCACCAATGTGGCCTGAATCACCTGGTATTGATCCGGGCTGCGCCGCACGAAACTGCGGCCGTCTTCCACGTGCAGATGGACGTCCGGCCGGAGGTAGAGATTGCGGCTCATGTACGGGTATTTCTCCCGCATGATTTTGTTAGCGATGATCGGGTTGATTTCAACCGCCGTCACGTCATGACTGCCGGAGGCGATGGCGCGTGAGACGTCCCAGCCGCCGCCCGGGCCGATGATCAGCGTCTTGGCGCCGGGCCGCATGTTGTAGGGAATGCCGGGGCCCTGATGTTCCAGATCGTCGACCTGGCGCGGAGTGAGGTGGTTGAAGTCGAAGTCAGCGATGCCGGTGGAGGCGTCGGCATCGATGTAGATCATCTCGGTGCCGTCTTTGTCTTTCGCGAGGCCGATGCGCGAAATGCTGTTCCACTTGGTGTACTGCTCGGTGTGCAGCTTCAGACCTTTGGCGTACTTGACGACGAGAAACGGATGGCCGGCATTGACGATCAGCAGCATCGTAAACAGCAGGCCCACCGCGACGCCCGTCATGCGTCCGGTGCGGCAGGAAGCCAGGCTGAACCAGATCGCGCCCGCCGCGGCGAAAATGACGCAGACCGCGATGATGGTGTTCTCGCCGCCAAACGCGTTCAGCAGCGCGACAAGCGCGAGACAACCCGCCGCCGCGCCCATCAGATCGAAAAAATACACGCGCGCCACGTGCTCGATGGTTTCCGAAATCGCGAGTGAAACCACGATTCCCGAGCCGATGAACGGCAGCGCGGTTGTGAAATAGATCAGCCCCAGCTCGACCGTTCCGACTTCCGCACCGCGCGTGAGGACGAAGAGCACTGCGACCAGCGCCAGCCCCGCGTTGATCAGGCTGACGGTTCCGAGCTTGCCGTAAATGCGTCCGCCGGGCGCGATGACGTAGGAAAGAACACCGCCGACGCCCAGTCCGAAGAGCGCAATCGAAATCGCCAGAAACGCGAAGTGGTAATAAAACACCACCGAAAAGATGCGCGTCAGGGCGAGCTCCAGCAGCAGGGTCGCTGAGGTAGTGAGGGCCACGGCCAGATAGAGAAGAGGCCAGCTGGAGGGACGCGAGACGGTGCTGGGAGGCAAGCCTCTAGTTTAGATGATGGTCAGGTCGAGACACGTCAGATCGACGAGAAGATGATGCGGTTTGGCTGCGATGAGATCTTCGTGCGGCGTGACTCCTGTGCGGACGGCGATGGCCTGAATTCCCGCAACGTGCGCGGCCTCCACGTCTGTGACGGCGTCGCCGATGAGGGAAATGCGCGCGCCAGCGGCGATCAGGCCTTCCCGGCGCGCGTGCGCAATCGCCAGTCTGGCAAGCTCACCGCGCGTAGCCGCCATTTCGCCGAAGGCGCCGAACGCGAAATGGCGGTCGAGCCCGGCGCGCGAGAGCTTGTGCCATGCGATACGCGTAAGGTTGCCGGTGACGAGCGCGCGGATGGCGCCGCGGCGCGCCAGCTCTTCGAGCAGATCGACCACACCCGGGCAGACCTTGTCACGCAGATCGGGAACGCCTTCGAGATAGAGCTCCTGCGCGGCTTCGATGATGGCCGGCATCGCGCGCGCTGCTTCGTCGTCCGGAATTCCGGCTTCCCGCATCATCATGGCGAGGATGACTCGGTCAAGCATGCCGTGGACAGGGATGTTTTCGGTGGTTGCCGCGACGCCCGTGACCTGCCGCACCGCATTTTCGAGCGCGCGCCGGTGATGCGGTCCGATGCCGCGCGTCAGCGTGCCATCGATATCGAAAAGAACGAGCGAAGAACTCAACTCTCAGAATAAAATGGAGCGTAGTGATCCCCGGAAAATTTACAGTTGGGTTAATCCAGACTTCGTGTGCCCTCGATCCGCAGGTCAATCTCGATCGCACCTGCGAAAAGATTCGCGAAGCGGCAAAGCGCGGCGCGCAGATCATCTGCACGGAAGAGCTTTTCCGGTCGCAGTATTTCTGCCGGGAAGAAGATGCGCGGCTGTTCGATCTGGCGGAGACGATTCCGGGTCCTTCGACCGAACGCCTGCAGCCACTGGCGAAAGAGCTGGGGGTGGTAATTGTGGCGTCGTTGTTCGAGAAGCGCGCGATCGGCGTGTATCACAACACGGCTGTCGTGATTGATGCCGATGGATCGCTGCTCGGGCTTTACCGGAAGATGCATATTCCGGACGATCCGCTGTTTTTTGAGAAGTTCTACTTCACTCCCGGCGATCTGGGGTTCCGCGCGTTCGATACGAAGTTCGGCCGCATCGCGACGCTCGTGTGCTGGGATCAGTGGTATCCAGAAGCGGCGCGGCTTGCGTCCCTCACCGGCGCGAATATTCTTTTCTATCCGACGGCGATCGGGTGGCATCCTTCCGAGAAAGCCGAGTTCGGGGCAGCGCAGCATGATGCGTGGCGCACGATTCAGCGCTCGCACGCGATCGCGAACGGTATTTTCGTGGCGGCGGTGAATCGGGTTGGCTTCGAAGGTCCGCCGGACCGCGGCCTCGAATTCTGGGGCGCGTCGTTTGTGAGCGATCCGTTCGGGCGCGTTGTGGCGGAGGCTTCGCACGATAAGGAAGAAATCCTGATCGTGGAATGTGATCCCGCGAAGATGGAAGAAACGCGCCGTGGCTGGCCGTTCCTGCGCGATCGCCGCATCGACGCCTACGGGCCCATCCTGCAGCGGTTTCATTCGTGATGGCCACAGACACGCCGCGCGCGCTCGGCTTCCGAATGCCGGCGGAATGGGAGCCGCATGAAGGCACCTGGATCGCCTGGCCGCATAACGAAGACGACTGGCCGGGGCGCTTCGAGCCGATTCCGTGGGTGTACGGCGAAATCGTTCGCAAACTGGCGGAGGTGGAGCGGGTCCACATTCTGGTGCGCGACGAGGACCTTGGTGATAGTGCCACCGCGGTACTGAAGAAATGCGGCGCCGACCTCGCCGCGGTGGATTTCGTGGTGCGCGCCACCGACCGCGTCTGGACCCGCGATTTCGCGCCGCAATTTCTGAAAAACGCCGCCGGCGAACGCGCGGCCGCTAAATTCCGCTTCAACGGCTGGGCGAAATACGACAATTATCTGCTGGATGATGCGGCGGGCCGCGCCATTCCCGGCGTGCGCTGGCAGCCGGATATCGTGCTCGAAGGCGGCAGTATAGATGTAAACGGCGCGGGCCTTCTGCTCACGACGGAAGAGTGCCTGCTAAGCCCGGTGCAGGCGCGGAATCCCGGGCTCTCGCGCGAACAGGTCGAAGCGCATCTGCGTGATTACCTGGGGATCGATCGCGTGCTCTGGCTGGGCAACGGTATCGCCGGTGACGACACGCACGGCCATATCGACGATCTCGCGCGTTTCACATCCGCCGATTCGATCGTGATGGTTGCGGAAGACGATCCATCGGATCCCAATTACGTGCCGCTCGCCGAGAATTGGGAACGTGTGCAGCGAATGCCGCTGCGCGCCCGCAAACTCCCGATGCCCGCGCCGCTCTGGTTTGACGGAGTGCGCCTCCCGGCCAGTTACGCGAATTTCTATATTGCGAATCGTTCGGTGCTGGTTCCTACGTTCAACGATCCGAACGACCGCATCGCCCTCAAGACGCTTGCCGAATGCTTCCCGGACCGCCGCGTGACCGGAATCAACTGCGTGGAGCTTGTCTGGGGCCTCGGAACGCTGCACTGCATGACCCAGCAGCAGCCCGCGTGAGAACCCATCCCGTAACTTAGTAATAGATGCCCACACGCGTCCGTCCGCCGATCTGGCTCTGGTTCAATGTCCTGAGCCTGGACGCACCGCTGATCGCACTCGTCTGGCAGGATTTTCTTTCGCGCTGCTATCCCACGGTCCTGCATCTTCCGGGACGCGCTGTGCTGGGCCTGACCGTTTGGGCGATTTACCTGGCCGATAGGCTGCTCGACGTGCGGCATCCGGCATCGCCGCTCGAATCGCTGCGGCACCGGTTTTACCGGCGGAATCGCATTTTCGCGCAGACCCTGTTCGCGCTTGTGGTGTGCGTGGATCTCGCGGTCACGCGGCTATGGCTTCGTCCCAGTCTGTTCAGCGCCGGGCTGCTCGTGGCGGGCGCGGTGGCGCTCTATCTCGGCGCATTCCCCCTGAGCGAATGGGGAACCACGGCGTGGAAGAAACCCATCGCCGCCATCCTGTTTACCGCGGGTACATTTTTGATCGCATGGTCCGGCGCCGGGCATCCGGTTCGCGAGCTGGCCTGGCCCGCACTGGCGTTCTGTGCGTTGTGCCTGGGGAATCTGCTCATGATCGAGCACTGGAGCCAGGGGAGCACGTCGGTTGGTCCGCGAGTGTGGATCTGGCTGGTGCTCCTGTTGATCGCGGTGGCTGCGTCCCACTACTCCAACTGGTTTGAGGCGATCGTGTTCAGCGCGGCCGGACTCTGCGCGCTCGCGTGGTGGGGCCGCCGCATGCCGGGCGACGCGCGCTGCGTGCTGGCGGACGCCGTGCTGCTCACGCCTCTTCTGTTCCGGTAGCTTGTTCCGGTAGCTGCAAGCCATGCAAATCGGCCGACTGGCGCCCTGGTATCGATGGATCGAATACCTGGCGTTTGGCCGGGCGCTGGAGCGGCGCCGGTTTGCTTTCCTGCCGCGTTTGGCGGATGCCCGGCGTGTTCTCATCCTCGGCGAAGGCGACGGCCGCACCGTTGCTCGCCTGCTGCAGATTGCTCCGCGGGCGCAGTTCGATGTGGTGGAACTCAGCCCCGAGATGATCGCGCTTGCCCGTGTGCGCGTGGGCGATTCATGGCGCGTGAATTTTCATCAGGGCGATGCGCGCGGGCAGCGGTGGCCGGCGGCTTCACACGACGCGGTTATCACGAATTTCTTCCTCGATTGCTTTACCGATGCCGAGCTCGCGCCGCTCATCCGCGACCTCGCGACAGCGCTCGCGCCGGGCGGCATCTGGATCGTCGGAGAATTTGCGATCCCGCCGCGCGGCTGGCGGCGGGTTCACGCGCGGATATGGATCTGGACGATGTATCGGTTTTTCGGAATTACGACTGGCCTTCGTGCGCGGAAGCTTCCCACGATTGAGCGTGCGATGCGTGAAGCCGGACTAACGCGAGTGGAGCAGCAGAGCGAGCGCGCCGGTTTGGTGGTGTCCGAGGTCTGGCGGCGTTAGCGGGCGACGCCCGGCGAAAGCCCGGCGGCAGGCCGGAAGGCCCGCTCTACGTCAGACTGGTTTGCGGCGGGCCGCGAATTTCGCGCGGAACTTCTGGACCTTTGGCGCCACCACGTATGCGCAATAGGGCTGATTTGGATTGCTATCGAAATAATTCTGGTGGTAGTCTTCGGCCTTGTAGAAAACCGACGCGGGCTCGATCGCGGTCACAATCGGCCGTCCGTAAGCATTCTTCGCGGCCAGCTCCGCGATGATCTCCTCCGCCGCCTGCTTCTGCTCCGGCGAGTTGTAGAAAATCACGGACCGGTACTGCGGCCCATGATCATTCCCCTGGCTGTTCAGCGTCGTCGGGTCATGAATGACGAAGAAGATTTCGAGAATGTCGCGCCGCGTAATCACCGTGGGATCGAACGTGATCTGAACGACCTCCACATGCCCGCTGGTCCCCGTGCACACCTGTTTGTAGGTGGGGTTCGGCGTCACCCCGCCCATGTAGCCGGAAACTGCCGATTCCACTCCTTCGGTTTCGCGATACACCGCCTCCACACACCAGAAGCAGCCCCCTCCAAGGGTGATGACTTCATGTTCGGCCATGCCCTATTGTCGCCCCAGGGAGATCAGTTCAGATCGAACAGAAGGAAGTGCGCGTCGGAGGGTGCCTTCAGGTGGAGAAGTTTTTCGTTCTGGATCGCCGCGCCGTCGCCGGGCCGCAGCGTCTCTCCGTTCACATCCAGCTCGCCTTCGATGAGCTGTACCCATCCGGAGCGGCCCGCGGGCAGCTGGTAATCGAGCGCCGTGCCTTTGTTCAGGCGCGCCACGTTGACCTCCGCGTCCTGATGGATCGGGATCGATTCGTCGCGTCCGTATTTCGACGCGATCAGGTGCAGTCTGCCGGGCGCAATGCTCGCGAATGCTTTCTCGGTATAGCGCGGCTTGACGCCGCGTTCATCGGGCATGATCCAGATCTGGAGAAAATGCACCGGTTCCTCGGCGGAAGCGTTGTATTCACTGTGAACAATACCGGTGCCCGCGCTGATGCGCTGCACGTCGCCCGCGCGCATCGTGGCCTTCGTTCCCAGACTGTCTTTGTGTTCGAGAGCGCCTGAGACGACGTAGGAGATGATTTCCATATCGCGGTGCGGGTGCGAGCCGAATCCCATGCCGGGGGCGACGCGGTCCTCGTTCAGGACGCGCAGCGAGCGGAACTGAGTGTGTTCCGGGTCGAAGTAATCGGCAAAAGAAAACGAGTGGTAAGTGTTGAGCCAGCCATGATCGGCGTGGCCTCGTTCATCGGCCTTCCGAATCGCAATCATACTCAAATTAGATGCAGGAGGGGTCAAAAAGGTGCAGCGGGCGCTATCCTGAACT
>CAZPZE010000339.1:0-5918 GCA_964590625.1 uncultured Solibacteraceae bacterium | reverse complement strand
ACTCGATCGCTATGGCGGTCTGGGCTCATACGGGCGGTCCGACCAGCTTTCGTGGCGATTTCTCAATGATGAGCTGGGCGAACTGCGCGCATATGGCCTCATCCTCCCGGGCCTCTTTCTCGGCGTCGTCGCATTTCTGGTCAACATCCTTCTCTCACGGCTGGTCGGCACGCAGCGTGGCCAGATCGCGGTGCTCAAGGCGTTTGGCTACCGTGATCTCGAAATCGGCGGGCATTATCTCGAGCTGACGCTCGTCGCGATCGTCCTCGGGGCCGCGGCCGGTATCGGCGTGGGGCTGTGGCTGTCCGCGGAGCTGATGACCGCTTACACTCGCTACTTCCATTTCCCTCTTCTGCGGCTCAAGGTGGACATGCGGCTGATACTCGTCGCCGTAGGAATTTCAGCTGGATCGGCCTGTCTCGGCGCCATCTCCGGTGTTCGCCGCGCCCTCGCCCTGACACCCGCCGACGCCATGCGGCCGGAAGCACCAGGCATATTTCGTCCCGGGATGCTCGAACGGATCGGGTTACGCTCGCTGCTCGCACCGACCACCCGCATGATCGTGCGCAATCTCGACCGCCGGCGCTGGCGGGCATCGTTCGCAATTCTCGCCGTCGCTCTCGCTGTTGCCATCCTTGTGGCCGGACGCTATTCGATCGACGCCATCAACCGTCTGGTCGCGGTTCAGTTTCACGCAGTGCAGCGTGAGGACGTGATGATCGTGTTCCAGGAGACCCGGCCGGAGCGGGCCCGCTACGAACTGGAAGCGCTCGCCGGTGTGATGCGCGTGGAGCCCTATCGCGAGATCCCGGTGCGGATGCGTTTTGGGAATCATTCGAGGAGAGTGGCGGTTCTCGGGCTTGAGCCGAATGGCCAGCTGCGCCGTCTGGTTGACGATCGATTGCGCCCTGTCGATCTGCCGCCGGACGGACTGGTGCTGACCACCAAGCTTGCGGAGATTCTGTCGGCGAAGGCCGGAGACTGGCTGACGCTCGAAGTCCTTGAAGGAGCCCGGCCGGTCCGGCGCGTTCCGATCGCCGCGCTCGTTGATGAACCGGTGGGACTGGGTGCGTACATGCGGGCATCGGCAGTGCACCGGCTGATGCGTGAGAGCGACACGATTTCCGGGGCCTACCTGCAGGTGGATGCGGCGGCCGCGCCGAAACTCTATTCGACGCTCAAGCGTATGCCCTCGATCAGCGGCGTTGCGGTTCGCGAAGCCGCCCTCGCCAGCTTCTGGAAGACATTCGGCGATTCCATCTGGATCTCGACGGCTTTTCTGGTTGCGTTCGCGACGGTGATTGCATTCGGAATTGTCTACAACGGCGCTCGCATCGCTCTCTCCGAACGCGGTAACGAGCTGGCGTGCCTGCGCGTGCTGGGCTTCACGCGTACGGAAATCTCGGGCATCCTGCTGGGCGAGCAGGGAATCCTGACCGCCGCGGCGATCGCGCCGGGATTCGTGCTCGGATTCGGTCTCTCGGCGCTGCTGGCGCGGTTCTTCTCTCGCGAGCTGTTCCGCCTGCCTCTCGTGGTCAATGCAGCCACTTATGTTTTCGCGGCGCTCGTGATCGCCGGCGCAGCGCTGTTTTCAGGTCTCATGGTGGTGCAGCGGCTTCGCCATATGGACCTCACCGAGGTTCTGAAGAGCCGGGAGTAGGCGCTATGAGAAAGATTTTCAGCCGCGTGTTGATGGCGGTCGTTCTGGCCGGGGTCGCGGTTCTGATTGCTCTGGCGTTTCGTCCGCAGCCCCTCGAAGTGCAGACAGCCCGCGTGGCACGCGGTCCTCTTGAGGTCACCATCGATGAGGACGGAGAGACCCGGGCGCGCGACCGCTACACTCTTGCGGCGCCCGTGGCGGGGCAACTGGCGCGCATCGAACTTCGCGAGGGGGACCAGGTGACTGCATCCACGGCAATCACGACAATCACGCCGCTGCCGATCGATCCGCGCGAAACGGCCGAGCTCGAAGCGCGCGTGCAGTCCGCCGAAGCGCTGGAGCGCGAAGCGGGCAGGCTGGTGGCGCGGCGATCGGCCGATTACGATCAGGCCAAACGCGATCTGGCGCGGACACAGTCGCTCGCCCGGGAGGGAATCATCCCGCGGCAGTCTCTGGAGCAGGCGCAGACCGCGGAGGCCGCGGCTGCCCGGGAGCTGGAGGCTGCTGAATTCCGCGAGAAGTCCGCCGCCGCGGAAGTCAAGCGCGCGCAGGCCGGCCTGATCTCACTGCAATCTCAGCACGGCGAGAAGGCGCGTGCGACAGTGGTTCACGCGCCTGTTTCCGGCCGTATCCTTCGCATCCTCGAGAAAAGCGAACGTGTCGTTGCGGCAGGAACGCCGCTTGTTGTCCTGAGCAATCCGCGGAGCATCGAAGTGGTGGCTGATGTCCTCTCCACGGAGGCCGTGAAAGTGCAGCCCGGCGCGCCGGTATGCATCGAGAACTGGGGCGGCGCCGCCTCCCTGCGAGGCAAAGTGCGCCTGGTGGAGCCCTACGGATACACCAAAGTGTCGGCCCTCGGCGTTGAGGAGCAGCGAGTGAATGTCGTGATCGATTTCATCGATTCGCCCGACCGCCTCGGCGATGGCTACAAAGTCGACGTGCGGATTGTGATCTGGCAGTCATCCGATGTCCTGAAGGCACCGGTCAGTGCGCTGTTCCGGACAGGCGATTCCTGGAGCGTGTTCACCGTGGAAAAAGATCGCGCGGTGCTGCATCTGGTCGAAGTGGGCCATAGAAACGCGCTCGAAGCGGAGATCGTCCGTGGCCTCGATGCGGGCGCTGAGGTCGTGGTGCATCCATCGAGCGATCTGAAACAGGACATGAAAGTGGTCAGGGCGAACTAAGATTGGAGCGCCGCTCCGGTCGTCTCATCGCCAGCCGAGCGCGGGGGCGACGGTCGTCAGGATCGCTTCCATCACGTGCACGTTGTAAGCGACGCCCAGCTGGTTGGGGATCGTCAGCAACAGCGTGTCGGCTTCCGCGATCGCCTCATCTTTTCGAAGCTGTTCGATCAGGAGATCCGGCTCAGCGGCGTACGTGCGGCCGAAGATGGCCCTGGTATTCTCGTCCAGCAGGCCGATCGAGTCCTCTTCGTGACGCCCTCGTCCGAAATAGAAACGATCACGGTCATCGATCAGCGGGAAGATACTGCGGCTGACGGAAGTCCGCGGCACACGGGCGTGGCCCGCGTCTTTCCATGCCTGGCGGAAGGCGCGGATCTGCGCGGCCTGCTGAATGTGGAGCGGCTCACCGGTTTCATCGAATTTCAGCGTGGAACTTTGCATGTTCATCCCGAGCCGGGCTGCCCAGACCGCCGTCGCGTTGGTCGCCGCTCCCCACCAGATGCGATCGCGCAACCCTTCGGAAAATGGCTCCAGACGCAGCAGCCCCGGCGGATTCGAAAACATCGGACGCGGGCTGGGCTGCGCAAACCCGCCGCCGCGAAGCAGATCGAGAAATTTCTCCGCATTCCGCCGCGCCATCGCCGCATCGTTCTCGCCTTCAGCCGGAGTCTGGCCGAAATATTTCCAGCCATCGATCACCTGCTCGGGTGAGCCCCGGCTGATTCCCAACTGCAGCCGGCCTCCGGCGATGAGATCCGCAGCGCCGGAGTCTTCCGCCATGTAGTACGGATTCTCATAACGCATATCGATGACCGCGGTGCCGATCTCGATCTTTTGAGTGCGGGCGCCGGCGGCTGCCAGCAGCGGAAACGGCGACGCCAGTTGCCTCGCGAAATGGTGCACCCGGAAGTACGCGCCATCCATGCCCAGGCGCTCTGCCTCAATCGCGAGATCGATCGACTGCAGCAGCGCATCCGCCGCCGATCGCGTTTGCGCATGCGCGGCTGGCGTCCAGTGGCCGAACGAAAGGAAACCGATTTTCTTCATGCCCGCTAGCTTTACTCTCCCATGGACTGGCGAAATCTTTCGGGTACATTGTCTTCATGGCTTCAAAACGCGTGACGCTCTTCCACAATCCAGCCTGCGGAACTTCGCGCAATGTGCTCGCCCTGCTGCGGGAGCGGGGCGTCGAGCCCACGATTGTCGAATATCTGAAGACGCCGCCGACGCGCCAGCAGCTTCAGGAGATGATCGCGCGCTCCGGCCTTCCGGCGCGGGATTTCCTGCGAAAGCGCGAAGCGCTTTACAAGGAACTCGACCTCGATAACCCGAAGTGGTCTGAAGATCAGCTCATCAAATTTCTCGCGGAGAATCCGGCGCTTCTGAATCGGCCTGTGGTAGACACCGGCAAACTTGTGCGCCCCTGCCGCCCTGCTGAAACCGTGCTCGATCTGCTGCACTAACGGCGGCTAGAAGAACGTGTAGTAAGGCTCGCCCTTCGCCTCGCGCTGAATCATGAGCGCCAGCTCGCGCGCGTGGTAATCGCCCCACATGGATGATTCCCCGTTCGCAATCTTCTGGCCGGGCTGCTTGTAATCCCAGCCGTTGGGCTGGTGATAGATGGAATGCAGAATCAGCCCCTGATGCGCCGGATTCACCGACAGATAGGGCTCGGCGAAAAGATGATGAGCAATGGTGAAGGCGGCCTGCCGGTATCGATCGCCGTCGCTGCGCCCTGTGGCCTGCAGATAATTTCCGTATCGCAGAAAACCCTGCGCTGCGATCGCGGCGGCAGAGCTATCCACCGGTTCGTAATCGTTGAACGGCTCTGACGGACGCGAAGCCCAATCGCCCAGCTTATAGAGGTTCGGCGCGCCGGTGTCCCAGTAAGGAATTCCGTCGGTGGGGGTCTGCTCGAGCCAGAATGACGCGACCGCGGACGCCACCTCTTCGAACGCCTGCACCAATTCGCTCTTGCCGCCATACGGCGCGAGCGCGGATTCGGTCTGGCTCCGGAGGAACTCGAGCTGTTCGGCGTAACCGCACAGTATCCAGGCCTGGCCGCGCGTCCACGTGCTGAAAGGCGAGTAGCCCTGCTGGGTGGAAGCGCAGCGGTAGGCGCGGTTGTTCAGATCGAAGATGGATTCATGCACCACGCGGCCGCGGACATCGAACGAATCGCGGCCGCTACCGTAATAAACGTTCCAGCGCGCGGTGGCGGCCGCATGCTGCAGAGCGCGGCGCAGCAGGTCGATGGATTCGTCGCCTTCCGCCATGAGCCGATGGCCCAGTTGATGTGCAACGACGAGCGCGCGCATGGAACGGATGGTGTCGCTGAAGAGCGAATGCGGGCCGTTGAAGGAATAAACGTAGCCGAGATCGGGAGTGAGCTGAGTCCAGCGCGCGGCCTGCACAGCGCCAGACGCCTTCAGCGCCATCTCGTAGAAGCGCATTTCCCATTCGTTCGCTGGAATGCGGCCTTCGAGCATCAGCCGCCGCAGGTTGCCATACGTGCTGACGTTGTTGAATCCGTGGTCATGCACGCCGATATGGGAGACGTGCAGCGCCATCAGCTCGACGACCTTGTTCCGCGCTGCTTCGAGGAATTCGGAGTCGCCGGTGGCGTCGAACTGCAGGATGGCGGAGCCGTACTGGAAGCCCTGCGTCCATTCCGTCCAGCCGCGCGATGCGTACTTGCCGGCGACGGTGAAGACGGGCGAGCCATTCGATGGCTGCCACGTGCGCTCAATATCGCGGACCTTGGCGGCGGAGAGTTCGTAGACCCTTTCGACGGCAGGAAGCAGCGAAGCCGCGGTCACGGAGGAATCGATTTTCAGCATGAGTTTTAAAGTCTTCGCAGATGGAATCCACCATCGATCGGGATGACGGCGCCAGTGGAAAACGGGAAGTAGTCCCGGAGGATGGCTTCCACGGCCAGCCCGACATCCTGCGGCGCGCCCCATCGCATTTGCGGCACGAGACCGTTGGCGATGAGCGCATCGTATTTGCCTTTGACGCCCGCAGTCATGTCGGTTTCCATAATTCCGGGGCGCAGCTCGAATACCTGCACGCCA
>CAZPZE010000338.1:0-11493 GCA_964590625.1 uncultured Solibacteraceae bacterium | reverse complement strand
GCTTCGGATCAGGCATTGGTGAGGAAGATGGGGAGGTCCATCTTGCCGGTGTAGCTGGGCCGGTAGCGCTGCTTGTCGTACATCTTTTCGACGTCGACCGCGCGCGGTCCGAGCTTCGGATCGGGGATCGGCACCGCTGCGTACTTGCCGTTGTTGATCGCCGTCATTACGCCGTGCTTGCCCTGCGAGATCAGGTCTATCGCCATGCCGCCGAACGTATTCGCCACCATGCGGTCCACGAAATCGGGCGCGCCGCTGCGAAGATCGTAAGTCAGATCGCTGACGATGGTTTCCTCGCCGCGCTTCTGGATGTAGTCGTTCAGAGCTTCGGCGATGTTGGCTTTCTTGCGGTGACCAAAGGCGTCCGCCTGGCCGTATTCCTGCACCTGATAGCCTTCCCACTCCGCGCCTTCCGAAAGCAGAACCAGAGCATAGGACGAAGACGAATTGCGCTTGTCTTCAAGCACCAGATCGATCAGGCGATCGCGGTCCACCTTGAATTCGGGGATGCAGCAGCGGATGGACGCCACGTACGCCGTATAAAGCGCCGTATAGCCGGCATCGCGGCCGAAGATGCGGAAGATGCCGATGCGCTCGTGCGAGCCCACCGTGGCGCGCTGGCGGTCAATCGCATCGAGCGCGCGGTTGATGGCGGTCGAAAACCCGATGCAGTATTCCGTGTTCCGGACGTCGTTATCCATCGTCTTCGGGACGCAGACCACCTTGAAGCCCTGATTGCTCAGGTGCTGGGCGTAGCTCAGCGTGTCGTCGCCGCCGATCGCCACCAGATAATCGAGCTCCAGCTTTTCGAGGTTCTTCAGCACGCGCGGCGTCATATCGAAGACGGTCGACGTGATGCCCTTTTTGGTGCTTTCCGAGGACTTGAAGGTCTCGCCCGAAAGGAATTCGGGCACCTTCTTCATCTTGAGTGGATTGGTGCGGGAGCTGTGCAGCCAGGTGCCGCCGGTGCGGTCAATGGTGCGCGTGTTCTGCCGGTTGAGCGGCAGAACATAGCGCGAGACACTGGCGGGGTCATCGAAGTTCAGATGGGTAAGGGACTCCCATCCGCGGCGCAGGCCGGTCACTTCCGCGCCGATCGTGCCGCCGCTGTACACAACTGTCTTGATAACGGCGTTGAGACCGGGGACGTCGCCGCCGCCTGTCAGAATGCCGACTTTCTTCTTGCTCATGATCTCTCCGGGTTGAGGGTGAACCACTATTGTAAGGGTCAACCTCTGCTGGAGAGATTTTCTGAGAGCCTGCGGTGAGAGCGCTTTATCGGGAATCCGGCAGCGTTACCAGCGGGGCTCGCGCCGGCGGCTCTCTCCGCCAAAGCGGTTGCCACCGCCGCCACCGGAACGCGGTTCGCGGGGGCGGGCTTCATTTACCGTGAGATTTCGTCCGTCGAGCTGAGAGCCGTTCAGCGCTTCGATCGCTCGATCGGCGGCCGCATCGTCCGCCATTTCCACAAAACCGAAACCCCGCGATTTTCCTGTCTCGCGGTCCTTCACCAACTGGGCGCGTTCCACCTGTCCGTATGCGGCAAACGTCGCCTCAAGATCCTGTTCACTGGTCTGGAACGAAAGGTTCCCGACATAAATGTTCTTCATGTTAATCGATCATCCTGTTGTGCCCTCCGGCACGCATCGTGCCAGAGGCGTGTTGAAACTGAGGGGAGCTAATCTCGGCCGGAAGTGAGTCAGAGCGGACAAGCAAGCAGTCAAGTGGCATCGGACCAGCCACAACCACATGTTAGCGCTTTTTGCCCTCGTCCGTACCCAGGTTTTATTCCGTAGCCGATCGTTTCGCCAGTTCACCTATGATGGGAAGCACATAAGTCTGCTGATGACTGGCCTTGACGATCATAAAAATAGAGACGGCGAGCAGGATACCTTCGAAAATGTGGTCGAAACGCACAAAATGGGGAGAGCCGGCGTCCATGATCGGGCTCACCCATTTCAGCAGCAGCCAGATCGCGAACAGGTACAACCCCTGGAAGGCGTGGAAGCGCACGTCCTGATCATTTTTGAATTTTCGGGAAGCGAGCACGACCACAGCCGCAATCCAGCCGACAGTGGGGATGTAACAGAGGATCGACGCAGTGCGCGGCGAAAGGCCCGCCAGCGGATCCTGAGCCGGACCCGGAGGAAAGGGGGGCGGAGGCGCTCCGGCGCCCTGACGCGCGCCGCAATGGCCGCAAAAAGCCGCGCTGGCCGCCACCTCTTTCCCGCATTGCGTGCAGAAAGGCATGTTCTACCTAACCTTTACGTTAAGTCACCTCGATTTGTTCCGCAAGGCTCGGCAGGCACATTCCGCTAGAAAAACAGGTACTTACGCCACTGATCTTCGCCTTTTCCAAGCAGGCGCATCAGGTGCCGGCTGGTATGCAGGCTGAACGGCCGGGGCTGGCGGGCCAGTTTCATACCGGCTTCCTCGGGCGTGCGGCTGCCTTTCCGGTTATTGCAGGGGTGGCAGCAGGCGACCAGGTTTTCCCAGGCCGATTCCCCGGCGCGGGAGCGCGGAATCACGTGATCCAGCGTGAGCTCGGAGGCCGGCATCGTCTTCGCGCAGTACTGGCACGTGTAGCGGTCCCGCATCATGATGTTTTTGCGGGAGAGCGCGCGTGTCTGGTGCGGGATGCGCCGGTATTCGAGCAGCCGGATGACACTCGGCACGCGCATGGATCGGCGTGACGAATGGATGGCGTGCGATGTGGTTTCCTCGGCTGCGGCGATGCCCTTCAGTACGAGGACAACAGCGCGCCGGGCCGCACAGATATTGATCGGTTCATAGCTCGCGTTCAGTACGAGCACGGGCTTTTGCAGTCTGGAGGTAGCCAGACTCATTTTCGCTGCTCTTTCCATCCGTTCGTTCTCGCTCCTTGTTCGCTAATCTCTCCAGCGCCGGTCCGCGCGGGCCAGCGTGAGCAGGGAGACGGAAGCCGCTCCTGCCCGCTTCAGGGCCGCGGCGCAGGCACTGGCCGTGGCTCCTGTGGTGAATACATCGTCAATCAGTAAAATCCTTTTGCCCCGCAGGTTCATGCCGGGTTTTGGCTGAAATGCTCCTGTAATGTTCAGACGGCGCGCCGCGCTGGTCAGACCGGACTGGTTGGCCGTGGGGCGGACCCGCCGCAGCGCTTTCATGAGCGGCATGCGCCGCCGCTTCGAAATCTCCTTTGCCAGCAGTTCCGCCTGATTGAATCCGCGGCGCCATCGGCGCTTCCAGTGCAGCGGAACCGGCACCACGGCATCGTAGCGGTCATCCACCGGCAGTGCGCTTTCAAGATAACGGGAAAGCCGCGCGGTGAGCGGCGTCATGCCGGCGTACTTGAACAGATGGATCAGTTTCCGCAGCGTGCCTTCGTAGTAACCGAAGCTGGCCGCGCGATCGAAGCCCCGCAAACCCGAACGGCAGAGAGCGCAGACGCCGCGTTCATCCAGCGGGAAACGGTTTTGAAACGGAGCGTGGCAGGCCGCGCAGAAATACTCGGCTTCGAGCGGCGCCGGAGCCTCCAGGCACGCCCGGCAGACCGGAATACGCGTGAAACCATCGAGCTTAACCGCACAAATGCGGCACTCAGCGGGGAAAAAAAGCGAAAAAACTCCGTGGGGGATCGCTCGGAAACTGAAGGCGGCCGTTCTCGTCAGCAGACTACTCGAGAAGGCGCACCTCCCTCAGGCGGACAGTGCCTGGCAACCCTCGGCGGGAAGCACCGTCCTTTGACAACCGGCGAATTCAGTGGGGCGTTGCGCCTCGCCATGAATGTCTGCCCGAATCTTTAGTGTACGGAGCGGAACGAGCCCTTGTCAAATGGGCGCGAAAGCTCCCGAAGGCCGTTTTTACTGGAAAAACGAGACCGCCATCCTGCTCAGAACGTAGAGAATCCAGAGCGAGCCGACCGCGCCGAGTCCACCGAAGAAGCCGGATTTCGTCAGTTTCGAGAAGCCGAACGAAAGGAATCCGATTTCGATGAAGCTCAGGATATCGAGCGAGGAGAACAGGGCGTACATGCCCTTCGACGTCTCTGATTTGCTGACGAATGCCCCCACGTTGGTGGCGAGCAGGTTCGAAAGATCGAGCGCCGTCTTATCCGGGGCGGCCAGCACCACGATGATCGTCATGATCACGCTGACCAGAAAGTAAGGGAAGAACGCCAGGCAAACCATGGCCAGCATGCTCCCGTATTTCGGGGCGCGTTTGGTCATGAGCCCGAAGGCGAAGAGCGCGCCGGCCACCACCATCATCGAGAGCGGAGCTCCCAGCAGCACCGCGCAGTAGCTGATGTAGGTAGCGGCGGGCGAAGTGGCGCGCTCGATCATCCGCTGCATCTGCTCCGGGTCCATATTCGAATTGGCAAACCGCTGCCGGACGATGAGATCCATGCCGAGGGTATGGATGGTGACGGCGCTGGAAGCGACCAACAGCAGGGCGTTCGCGATCAGCGGCGAGACCCAGGCCGCGCGACGTTCGGGCAGCGACCCGAACAACGTGCCTGGCTGCGTGAAAACTTCAATCAGTTCTGCCATGTTGACTCCTGGGTTACTGACTCCGGGCTCCGAGCATCCCGATCGTTCCCAGCCACTTCTCCACCAGATCGGGCCATTGCGTGATTGGCTGCTTTGTGCGGCGCAGACCGAATGCGTGGCCGCCTTCCGCATAGAGATGCATTTCCACCGGCACCTTCGCGTCTTTCAGGGCAATGTAATACACGAGCGCCTGATTGACGTAATCCACATAGTCATTTTCGGCCTGGAGGAGGAAAGTGGGCGGCGTGCGGGCTGTGACGCGGATATCGGGATTGAGCGCGAACTTCTTTTCGTCCGACATCCACAAATGACCGGGATAGAGCGCGACTGCAAAATCGGGGCGGCAGCTCTCTTTGTCGGCGGCATCGACCGGCGTGTACGCGCGATTGTCGAAATGCGTGCTCATCGCGGCGACCAGATGGCCGCCCGCGGAGAAACCAAGCACGCCGATCTTATGCGCATCGATGTGCCATTCGCGCGCGTGGAGACGAACGAGCCCCAGCGCCCGCTGCGCGTCCTCGAGCGCGAGCGGCGCCTTCGGTGTGACGTGGCATTTGCAGCGATCCTCCCAGTGCGGACCCGAATCGGGCACGCGGTATTTGAGCAGAATGCACGTGATGCCGCGCGACGTCAGCCAGTCGCACACTTCCGTGCCTTCGAGATCGATCGCCAGAACCTGATATCCGCCACCGGGGAAGACGAGCATCGCTATGCCGGTGTTGCCGGATTTCGGCGAATAGACGGTCATGGTCGGCACGGAGACGTTCTTCACTTCCACCCACGGTTTGCCGGCCACGGGATCGTCGGTCATGCTGTCCATCGATTCGGGCGGCTGGTTGAGGCGAGCATCCGGCGGCGTCTTCGGCCACAGCGGGATCTGCTGGTGGCCGGCCTGCGGCTGCCAGACCGACGCCGCAAGGGGCGCCACTGCCACACACATCAGGAAAATCACCGATTTCATCGCCGGAGCCAGCCAACAGCCTATCAGCCCGCATTGCTAAACTGAAGCCCAGGAAGGGCATGGCGGAACTCGAAATCAAACCGTCGCCGAGGATGCTGACGAAGATCGGCACCCTGGTCGGCACGGCGGCGACACTGGTCGGCGTGCTCATCTGGCTGCTGACGGGCGGCGGCGTGGGGCTATTCGCGAAGAAGGTCGACGTCAAAACCTACATGCCGGATGCCACTGGTCTCGGCGCCGGCGCGCCCGTCCGGCTGAGCGGAATTCAGGTGGGTTCGGTGAAGCGGATCGCCATTTCGCATTTTCTCGATCAGCAGCGCGCGGTGCGTGTAGAACTGCGGCTGGAGGCCAAGTATCTGCCGGAAATTCCGGTGGATTCGCAGACCAGTATCGGCTCGGACACGCTGATTGGCGATAAGTTTGTGGACATCGCCGCCGGCAAGTCGAAACGCATTATCGGCAATGGCAGCGAGCTTCGCAGCGAGCCCGCCGCCACGGCAGCCGATAAGGCCGACCTGATCTACAGCATTCAGGACAGCCTTCGGAAAGTCGACAGCATGCTGATTACGGTGTCTTCTCCCAATACGCCCGTCGGCCACTACATCATGGGAGACAAGGAATACCAATCGGCGATTCACAGCATCGAGGCATTCGAAAACAGTATGCGGGGGCTGGTGGCGCGCGGCACGCCTACGGGCGACGTTGTATTCACCACGAGTCTCTATTCGAGATGGGACAAGTCAATCCGCGATATTGATGACACGCTCTCGGCGATTCAGCGTGGTGAAGGCAAAGCCGGGCGTCTCTACGCGAGCGACGATGAGTACAACGAAATCCTGGCGAAAGTGCGCGATTTGCGGAAATCGATCGGCGACTTCCGGGCTGAGCTGACGAAGACCGGAGCGTCTCTGCAGGATGAGGAGGCTTACCAGAAACTGACGCGCATGCTCGCCTCCACCGATGAAATGCTCGCCGCTCTGAACCGCGGCGAAGGCCAGTTCGGCGAGTTGCTGACGAGTCCGCGGCAGTATGAGGCGCTGGCCGGCTCGCTGAAGAATCTCGACGATTTCCTCAAGGATTTCCGCTCCAACCCCAAAAAGTATCTGCGCACGAAACTGTTCTGATGGTTGTGGAACCGGTTGCGCTGCTATCTTCATATTGATGCGTGAAAACTCCGTCAAGAAGGCGCTGAAGGCAGGTAAACTGCAGCTTGGCTGCGGATTTGGGAACTTCCGGTCGGCCGAAATTCCCCGGCTGCTCGCGGCGGCAGGCCTGACCTGGGCTTTTGTCGATACCGAACACGGCAACTTCGATCTCGAAACCGTGAACGATATCTGCCGGGTCTCGAACCTCATCGGCTTTTGTCCGATCGTCCGCGTGGCGGATTTTCAGTATTCGCTCGTGGCGCGCGCTCTCGATTGCGGCGCGGGCGGCATCATCTTTCCGCGCGTGGATGATCCGAAGCAGATCGAGAAGGCGCTGAGCTGGACGATTTATCCGCCCGAAGGCGTTCGTGGATTCGGCCTCGCGCCGTGCAATCTCGAATACGAAACGCTCACCTTCACCCAGATGATGGATCACTACAACGCGAATCTCATGCGGGTAGTGCAGGTTGAAAGCGTGCGGGCGGTGGAGGCGCTGGACGAGATTCTCAGCGTGAAGGGTTTCGACACGGTCATGATCGGGCCCGCGGATCTTTCGATTTCGCTCGGCGTGCCGGGAAATTCCGATCACCCGAAAATGATCGAAACCATCGAGAAAATTCGTGACGCCTGCCTGCGCCACGGAATCATTCCCGGCATCCATACGAAGAGCGCCGCGATGGCGAAATTCTGGAAGGATCGCGGAATGCTGTTTGTCGGCTGCGCGAACGATCTGGCGATGCTGCTCGATCGCGCGACGGAGAACGTGCGCAATATTCTGAAGGACTAAGTGAAGCGCGCCGGGATTTCTGTCGGTTGTCTGATTGCGCTTGCCGCGCTCGCAGCGGCTGCATCATTTGACCGGATCTCGCCGGATTCGCTTCGCGCCAACATCACCTGGCTTGCGGCCGACGCGCGCGAAGGACGCCTCAGCCCTTCGCCGGGACTCGACGCCTCCGCCGACTATCTCGCTGCGCAGTTTCGCGCTGCCGGGCTCGCGCCGGGCGGGCAGAAGGGCACGTTCTTTCAAATCGCCGATTTCGTGCAGGTGATGCCGAATTACGAAGGCTTCCACCTGAGCGTGGAGGCCGGCGACCGCAGCGTGCCGGTGCAAAGCATTCTGGTGCGATCGACTCACGCGCTGGATTTCACGAACGAGCCGGTTCTCGAAGCGTCGGCTCCGGATGTCGCGGGCCGTGTGGTCTATGGTGGTGATCTGTCGCTCGACGATGCCGGGCTTGAAGCACTTCGGGCGAAAAGGCCGGCGCTCGTTCTGCTTTCGAGCAAGGGCTCGCGGCCGCGGTCGGAATCGCCTGCCATCATGGACGCGGACCCGAATATCGCGCCCGTGGTTCGCGTTTACAGCCGCGCGGCGGCGGAAGTGCTGCGCGGCGGTCACGCACGCCTCACGCTTCACCTGGCCGCGCCGGCGCGCAAGGAGGCGAAGATGCGCAACGTGGCCGGGATTCTTCGAGGCTCTGATCCCGCGCTGCGCGATACCTACGTCATTGTTTCCGCGCATTACGATCATCTCGGCACGAAGACGCCGGGTCCGGGCAACCGGATTTATCACGGCGCCAATGATGATGCAAGTGGAACCGCTTCGCTGATTGAGATTGCAAAGGCGCTCGCCGTCGATCCGAAGCCCAGGCGGAGCGTGCTGTTTCTCGCCCTGTTCGGCGAAGAGGAGGGATTGCTGGGATCGGAGTATTACGTACGGCATCCACTGGTTCCGATCAAGAGCACGGTAGCCAACCTGAATCTCGAACAGCTTGGCCGCACGGATTCGAGCGACGGTCCGGAGATAGGTACGTTTGCCTTCACCGGCGATGATTATTCGAATCTGCCGCGCATGGTGCGCGCCGCCGCGAAAACCCAGGGCATTGCGACCTACAGCAAAGACGGCGCCGATGATTTTTTCGAGCGCAGCGACAACTATTCGTTCGCGTCCGCGGGCATTGTGGCTCACACGCTGGTGGTCGCATTCGATTTTCCCGATTATCACGAGGTAAGCGACGAGGCGAACAAGATCGACTACGCCAATCTCGCGAAAGTGGATCGTGGCATCGCGGCTGGCGTGCTGGCGGTGGCGGACTCCGCCGAAGCCCCGCAGTGGTCGCGGGTGGCGAGCACCAAAGCTTACCGCGACGCAGCCCGCTGATTCCCCATCAGGCCGTATTTCCGCATCTTGTAACGCAGCGCATTGCGCCCGATATCCAGCGCTTTCGCCGCCTTCGTCTGATTGCCGCCGGCGCGAAGCAGCGCTTCCGCGATGGCGTGCTTTTCGTGGTCGCCGAGAGTCTCGGGGTCGAGCGGTGCGGCGGGCGTCGCCAGTCCATCGGGCTTTCGCACAGCGAGCTGCAGGTATTCCGGAAGATCGGGGGCGTCAATCACGCCATGCCGCGCTACCGCGCAGGCGTGCCGGATGGCGTCTTCGAGTTCCCGTACGTTGCCGGGAAACGGATATCGCGCCAGCACCGCGCGGGCTCGCCGCGTGATGCCGCGAATCGCCGCACCCGATTGCGCGACGAAATGCCGGATCAGCAGCGGCACGTCTTCGGCGCGATCCGCGAGGCGCGGAACATGGACCTCCAGCGTGGTGAGCGCGCGATAGAGATCCTCACGGAACAGTCGGCGCGCCACCAGCGGACGGAGATCGCGGCTGGTGGATGCGATTACGTGCAGGCGCGGCAGCGACGCGACCAGCATCGCCTGCTGCAGAAACGGCATCGCGCCGACTTCATCGAGATAAAGCGTTCCCGAAGGCCGCAGAACTTCGGTTCCGAGTTCGGCGCAGCGGATGATGGTCAGCCGGCTGGGCGCGGCGCTCAGATTGTGCAGCGCACAGGCGGCGGAATCCTTGCCGGAGCCGGGCTCGCCGCTGATCAGCACGGCGCGGAAGCAGGGCGCGATGCGCCGGATGCGCGAAAACAGATCCGTTGCCGCGGGACTCCGGCCAACCATCCCCTCGAAACTGGCATGGGGGAGCATTGCCGCTTCGAGCGCACCGGCTTCCTCGCGCTGGCGAGCGGCGTCGAAGAGGCGGCCCAAGACGTCATTCAGAGCGCTGAACGCGATCGGCTTTTTCAGATACGCCGCGGCGCCCTTGCGCACGGCGGCGATGGCGGCTTCTTCCGAATAATCGCGCGTCATCAGCACCACGTCGATCGCGGGATCGAACGCGGCGATGCGGTCGGCAAGCGTGGAGTCGCCGGAGTCGGCCAGTACGATGTGGGGGTATTCGCGGAAAACGAGCGCGAGTCCCTCTTCGGAACTGACGGCTGTGTGGATGATGAGGCCGGCCCGCGCCACGGCGGAGGAGAGAAGCTCCAGGCTGCCGGAGTTGTCGCCAACAATGACGAGAACGATATTCGAAGCTGGATTCAGCTCTGCATCAGTCTCCAATAATGAGTTCGCCCGCAACAATGGGGCGCGTGCGGGGGAGCAGCCCCATCGCCGCGCAAAGCCCGATCGCCACGAGCGCAACTGTGTACGAACCGAATTTCACGATATCCGCCGTGCGGCCCGGCAGCAGCGCTTTCCAGAAAATCAGCTCCAGTGTCTGCGCCAGCGTGACCGCCCAGACGGATCCATAGAAATATCGGCGTTCCGTGCCTTCACCTTTAGTCGAAGGCCGCACGCGCGGCAGAATGCCGAGAGCGCCCAGCAGCAGAATGAGTCCGTAGAGCGGGAAGTAAGCGTAATCGTAGATCTGTTTCATTCGCCACACGCCGGTGAGAGCCGCCCATGCCAGACCCGCATAGTTGAGCGAAGCGAACGTGATGATATCGGCCCATCCGAACGTGTAGCAGACGCGCCGGTAGAGCGGATTCGGGCGGTCTTCGGTGAAGCGCAGAATGTAGGGAGCCGGTTCCACGCCCGGCAGTTTCCCGCGAATGCCGGCGACGCCGGTGCCGATCAGCACGCACACGAGCCAGGTGAAATTGCCGCGGCTGAAGCCGTGCGCGAAAAGATCGAACGTGAGCGGTCCCGGCGCGAGAAAGAAAACCCAGATCCAGATCGGCCAGTGCGCCACCCGATAGTGCGGCTTGTTGAACGTGCGGATTTTGATTCGCTGGCCTTCGTACTCGAGCTGAACGGGGAGAGGCATCGGCTCTTCTGATTTTAACGGCCAGCCGCCGTTACACTGGTCTGGTGCCTTGCGTGAATGATCTGCTCACCGCGATCCGCGGCTGCCGCGCGATTGACCTCGCGCAGCCTTATTACACGGGGATGCCGCATCATCCGGCGCATCCGCCTTTTCTCTACGGGTTGAACAAGAAGCACGGCGATTATATGAATCCCGGCGGCGGCAGCTCCGCTTCGGAGGGGATCGCGCTCGGAACGCACGTCGGCACCCATATCGACGCGTTCTGTCACTTCAGCTGCAACGGGAAACTGCATGGCGGCGAGGAAGTGGCCGGCGTGCAGAGTTACGTCGCGGGACTGGAGCGCCATACGGTCGATACGATCGAGCCGATTTTCCGGCGCGGCGTGCTGATTGATATTCCGAAGCTGGTGGGGATGGAAGTGCTGCCGAGGGATTTCGTGGTGACGCCGGAGTATCTCGATTCCGCAGGTGCCGATATCCGCGAAGGCGACGTGGTTCTGATCCGCACCGGGTGGGCGCGCTATTGGGACGATGCGCGGGCGTTCATTTCCGAGGTGCATAGTCCCGGCCCGCAGCTGGCCGGCGCGCAGTGGCTGAGTGCGCGGCGCATCTTCGCGGCGGGCAGCGATACCGCGCCGTTCGAATTTACGCCGAGCCCGTAGATGGACGTGCATGTGCATCTGCTCGTCGAGAGCGGCATCCACATCATCGAGTGTCTGAATCTGGAAGAACTCGCGGCCTCCGGCGCGAAGG
>CAZPZE010000337.1:0-1522 GCA_964590625.1 uncultured Solibacteraceae bacterium | reverse complement strand
CCCGTACTGGACCCAGGCGCAGAATCACGGCGGCGGCACGCCTGGCACGGAGAATTATCCGGTGCTCGGCGTGAACTGGGATGGCGCGACGGCGTACTGCAACTGGCTGACGAAGACCACGGGCAAGAAGTATCGCCTGCCGACCGAAGCCGAGTGGGAGAAGGCCGCGCGCGGAACCGATCAGCGGCGCTATCCGTGGGGTAACGCGATCGATCATTCTTATGCGAACTATGTGGGTGCGCAGAAGTTCGATACGGGGATGATTGTCGGCACGTACGATGGCGAAAAGCACGGCGACCTGCAGACGCACAACGGCGCGTCTCCTTACGGCGCGATGGATATGGCCGGGAACGTGATGGAGTGGTGCTCGGACTGGTACAGCGAGAATTACTACGCGGTCTCGCCGGTGAAGAATCCGAAAGGGCCGGAGACTGGCGCGTATAAAGTGCTGCGCGGCGGAACATTCTTCGAGGAGCCCTTCGATCTGCGGACTTATGCGCGATCAGCCGCCTGGCCGAGCCTGCAGAGCCACCGCATGATCGGCTTCCGGCCGGTGCGGGAACCGTAGGTTACTCGCGCTCGCCGCTTCCCGCGATTTCCGCGCGTAACTCAAGGCGGCGAGGATCGTTGAGGTCAAGCACGTCAACAGTGGCGCGTCCCGAAGGAGTGAGACCTTCGATAAAAACACCGTTGAATCGAAAGTGGTCATTCCACCCATGCTGACGCGGATGGAACAGCAATACAATAGAACCGGTCAACGGATCGACACCACTCAGGTTAGGTCCCTTTAAGAGATTGCAGCGGTTGCAGGCCAGGGCCAGATTTGAACGTTCGTCCGTCCCTCCATGCTGTCTGGCGACGATGTGCTCGATGTGATGCGTAAGTTCGCTGCAGCGCTGATGGAGGCCGCAGTACTCGCAGCGATTTCGTGCTCGTTCCCGGACAAACCTCCGGGTATCTGCATCCATTTTTAGTTGCGGGCCCGATTGAGACGCTGGCGGGCCTTTAGTTTGAGAATCGCGATGAAATCCGCCGCATTGATCAGGGCTTCGTATTCCGCGCGTTCCTCGGCACTCAGAGTTCCTTCATTTGCCCGGTCACCGAGGACTGCAATCCTTTCCTGCACGGGCGCGTTGATCTGGAACTCAATGAGACGCCGCGCGGACTCCTCGTCCAGACAGAGACTCAATGGCTCCATCAGGCTATCCAGTCCTGAGGCGCTGTTCATGCCCTTATTACACCAGATAACCGCGCCGCGACGCCATCGCCTGCGCCCGGATCGCCAGGTCGGTCACAGTTGCCGCGTGCGTGAAGCTCATCGCGGTTTCGGTCCGGTTGCGGACATCGTTCGCCAGACGTTCGAAATACGTCAGCGGAATTCTTGAGCAATCGATGTACTCATTCCGCGTCTTGTTCACGATGAACAAATGATCCGTTCCTTCGCGGCCGCCGATATCGGCGTACTTGCGAAGCTCGATGTAGCCTTCTGTCCCCAGCAGGAAGAACCGCCCGTCGCCCCAGT
>CAZPZE010000336.1:0-1870 GCA_964590625.1 uncultured Solibacteraceae bacterium | reverse complement strand
AACATCCTCGGGCAGACGCAGCAGGGCGCCAACACCATCATCCCGCCGGATCCGGTGATTCCGCCGTCTGAAAGCATCATGCGCGCTTATGTCGAAGATGTTGTCGGCCCGATCAAGCGGCCGCCACCCGTCCAGGCTGGTCGCGGCGGTGGTGGGCGCGGCCGCGGTCGCGGCGGCGTGCCGCCCGGTCCTTTCGCAGTGGATGTGAAGATCTCCATCAACGTCGCCGCGATGACCTACACGGTCGACCACATCAACGCCAAACCGAACGATGCGGTCCGCATCACGCTGACCAACAACGGCGATGTTCTGCATAACGTCGTGCTCATCCGGCCCGGCTCGATCGATACGGTCGGCGCTCAGGTGGAAGCGATGGCTAAGGTGCCGAATGCCGAAGAACGCAGCTATCTGCCGCCCACGCCGGACATCCTCTTCTGGATGAAGCTGGTGGAAATCGGCCAGACCGGCACGCTCGAGTTCTACGCGCCTCCCCAGCCCGGTGACTATCCGTTCCTCTGCACTTATCCCGGCCACTGGCAAACGATGCGCGGTATCCTGCACGTGGCTCCTTAATAAGGAGCCACGCCGCATCCCCGAACAAGAAACAAGGAGCATCACGAAAGAATGTCCATGATCCGCAAAGCGCTCTTCGGCGCCGCCCTCCTGGTGCCCGCCATCCTGCTCTGGGCACAGGCGCCGAAGGCGGGGGCCCTGAAAACAAAAACCTCGGGCCAGAAGCCTGCGGCAAGTGCGCCCGCGACCACCGCCGGAGAGATTACTGGCAAAGTGACTTATGAGGGCGCACCACCGAAGAACAAGATCCTCAAAATGGATGCCGACCCGTACTGCGTCTCGCAGCATCCGGGCCCGGTTTCGTCTGACGATACCCTGGTTGGAGCTAACGGCGCTCTGAAAAATGTCCTCGTATATGTAAAAGCCGGCGTCCCTGCCGCCAGCATTCCACCCGCTCCCACCACGCCGGTTAAAGTCGATCAGAAAGGCTGCATTTACACTCCGCGTCTCGTCGTTGCCATGGTCGGCCAGCCGGTGGAATTCACCAACAGCGACGACACCAATCACCACATCCAGGCAATGGCCGAAATCAACAAGGAATGGACCGTCTCCCAGAACAAAGGCACGGCCCCGCAGACCGTCACCTTCAACCAGCCGGAAGTCGGCATCCTCACGATTTGCCATCTCCATCCCTGGATGCGCATGTTCGTCAGTGTTCTGCAGAATCCCTTCTACGCGATCACGGGCGATGACGGCACGTTCACCATCAAGGGCCTCCCGCCTGGCTATTACACGATCGAAGCCTGGCACGAAAAGCTCGGCACCCAGACCATGAAAGTGAAGGCGGGCGCCACAGCGGATTTCACGTTCAAGGCCGACTAAACGCCGGCCTCAGGAGTACGGTATGAAGAAGACGATCCTGGCGTTGGCGGGCGCCGCTCTGCTGGCGGCCGCCATCCCCTCGCAGGCCGCACCGATTCGGGTGATGCTGCTCGATGGAGACAGCGCCGGCGCCCATCCCTGGCCGCCCCTCACCGCGGCGCTCAAGGAAATCCTCGACGAAGCGGGCATCTTCCAGACCGATATCGTGACCGCCCCCAAAGCGGCCGGCGGCGATTTCAGCACGTTCCATCCGGATTATTCGAAGTACCAGGTCGTGGTCATGAACTACGACGCGCAGGATTGGCCGGATTCCGCCAAACAACCCTTCGAAGCCTTCGTGAAAAACGGCGGCGGACTCGTCACCGTTCACGCCGCCGAAACCGCCTTCCCCGGCTGGAAAGAGTTCAACGAAATGATCGGCGTCAGCGGCTTCCGTGGACGCAACGAATCCGCCGGCCCGCTGTGGTTCATGAAG
>CAZPZE010000335.1:0-3099 GCA_964590625.1 uncultured Solibacteraceae bacterium | reverse complement strand
GCCGCCCGACCCATCGATCTCACCAAAGAAATCGATAAACCCCGCGTCCTCACCCTCTTCCGAAGCTTCCAGCAACATCGCTCCGGCACCGTCGCCGAACAGCACGCATGTCGCCCGGTCCTTATAGTCGATGATCCGGCTCATGGTGTCCGCGCCGATCACGAGCACCTTCTTATGCGTGCCCGCGCCGATCAGACTCGCCGCGGTCGTGAGCCCATAAACAAATCCGCTGCACGCCGCCACCAGATCGAAGCCCCACGCGTGATGCGCCCCCAGATTGTTCTGAACGAGGCATGCCGTCGATGGAAACATCATGTCCGGCGTCACCGTGCAGACAATGATGGCGTCAATTTCATTCGCGCCGATCCCCCGCCGTTCGAGCGCATCCTTCGCGGCCGCGGTAGCAAGATCCGACGTCGCTGCATCCGGCCCCGCAATGTGGCGCTCGGAAATTCCCACGCGCGTCTGTATCCATTCGTCGCTGGTCTCGACCAGCTTCTCAAGATCGGCATTGGTCAGAACACGAGGTGGAACGTAGCGTCCGATCGAAGTGATTTTCGCTCTTTTGGCAGGCATCAGTGGTCTATGCGTAATCTCTTATTATGGGCGATCGGGTCCACTCTCCCGCTCCGAACCTGTTCGGCGATGACACATTCTTCACGCACCCCGCATCCCAGCCGGCTCCGCCCGAGCCCGCGCCGGGCGCCATTCGCCCCGTAAACCTCGCCAGTTCGCTGTTTTTCGAATCGCCCACCGAGATCTTCGCCCGCGTTCACCGCGAGTTGCGGCCGCGCACCGCGATTCCCCCGATCGAAGTCCACTACAAGCCGTTCGCCGATCCGAACAGCCGCGTGCGCCTCGAAAACGGACGCATCTCCGCCGAGATCACCGATCTTCTCGAAGGCGCCCCGGCGCCCGTCACCGAAGCGCTGGCCCATATCCTCCTGAGCAAGCTCTACCGGAAGGAGGTCGCGCCGCACCACCAGCACCGCTATCGTCTCTATCTGAACCGCCGCGATATGCGCGGCAAGATCGATTCCACCCGCCAGGCGCGCGGCCGCAAGACCCACAAAGGGCCAAAGGGAATCTTCCACAATCTGGAGACGATCTTCGAAGATCTCAACGCGCGCTACTTCGGAGGTATGATGTCACGCCCGCAGCTCGGCTGGAGCTATGTCCGCTCCCGTACCCGCCTCGGCCATTTCGATCCGTCGCACAACATGATCATGATCAGCCGGATCTTCGACGACATCCGCGTGCCCGTGCTCGCCCTCGAATATGTGATGTTCCACGAGATGCTGCACCTCCGCTATCCGGTGGATCATTCCGGCGCGCGCCGCTGCGTCCACACGCCCGAATTCAAAGCGCACGAACGCCAGTTCCCGCAATTTCAGGAAGCGAAAGCGCTCTTACGCAAACTTTGAGCGCGTTTCCAGGTTTTTGATCGCGTAGACCGCCAATTCGAGCCGGTCGCCCGCGCCCGTCTTTTCGAAAAGGCGTGACAGATAAGCCTTCGCGGTACCTTCCGTAATATTCATCCGGCCTGCGATCTCTTTATTCCGCAGTCCCTGCGTCAGCAGCCCGATCAGTTGCCGCTCGCGCGGCGAGAGCCGCACCGAACGCGCCGTCAGCAGCGCATCCGCCAGATCGCGCTCCAGCCAGAGTTGCCCCGCCGACACATGATCCAGACATTCGGCATAAGCGGCCGCCGCCGAATCTTTTCGCAGGACTCCCCGCACCCCGCACTGCAGCGCCTCCCGCACGAACTCCGGCGCCATCCGGTCCACCCAGAGAATGAGGCGCGGATGCGGAACCCGCATCTTCCATTCCCGCAGCGCGCCGATATCGGGCAGCGCGCCCGAATCCACCAGCACCAGCCCAGGCCGCTCCTCCGCCACCGCCGCATCCAGACTCGCGACATCCGGACATTCCGCCACCGCGATCCCCCGCGGTTCCGCGATCAGCGCACGAAATCCCGCCACCAGCACGGAATGTCGGGATACAACCAGAGCTTTTTCCAGGGGATACGCCATAGGGCCCATATCGGCCAGGCGCGGAAAAACTTGAGAAACTGGCTTGCCATCCCCCACTTTCCTTTCACAACGGATTACTCGATTGGACCGTCTCGCCGCACTGCTGCTCATTCCCCTGGCCCTGTGGGTCCTGCTGAGCGGCCTCGACGATTGCGTGATTGACGTCGCCGCCGCAATCGCCTGGTTCCGCCTTCTCTCCGCCGGCTCGCCGGACGATCGCGAGCTCGCCTCCGCTCCCCCGCGCCGCATGGCCGTCTATGTCGCCGCCTGGCAGGAGCACCGCGTCATCCAGAGCATGCTCGATAACAACCTCGCGCGCCTGCGTTACCCGCGCGTGGATTTTTTCGTCGGCGCCTACCCGAATGACGCCCCCACTCTCGCCGCCGTGCGCGAAGCCATGAAGCGGCACCCGAACGTCCATCTCGCCCTTTGCCCGCACGGCGGCCCCACATCCAAAGCCGACTGCCTCAACTGGATCTACCAGCGCATGCTCCTGTTCGAAGAGGAACGCGGCGTCCGTTTCGACATGATCGTCACCCATGACGCCGAGGACATCATCGATCCCGACGCTCTCACCTGGATCAACTACTACGCCCAGTGGTATGACATGATCCAGATCCCCGTTCTCGCGCTCCCCACCCCTCTTCGCGAGCTCACCCACGGTGTCTATTGCGATGAATTCGGCGAATACCAGCACCGCGACATGATGGCCCGCTCGCTGATGGGCGGCTTCATTCCATCCAACGGCGTCGGCACCGGATTCTCGCGGCGCGCGCTCGAAGTGCTCGCCACCGTGTATTCGAACCGCATCTTCGAGCCGGTTTGTCTCACTGAAGACTACGAGAACGGATTCCGCGTCGGGAATCTCGGGCTGCCGCAGAAATTTATTCCCGTGCACGTTCGCCGCGGCCGCGCCATCGCCACCCGCGAATACTTTCCCCGCAGCCTCCCCAACGCGGTACGACAGCGCACGCGCTGGATCACCGGCATCGCGCTCCAGTCCTGGGAATTTCATTCTTTTGGGGAAACCCTCGCTCACGCTTACTGGTTCTGGCGCGACCGCAAG
>CAZPZE010000334.1:0-6451 GCA_964590625.1 uncultured Solibacteraceae bacterium | reverse complement strand
TCCGGCTTCGGCGGCATGGTCTTCACCCTGATCACCGGCTGGGTGGTCGACCACTACTCCTACACGCCGGTCTTCATCGGCTTCGGCTTCGTGCCGCTTATTTGCGCGCTGGTGATGTGGAGTCTGATGGGCCAGCTGCATCGCCGGCCTTTATCCAGTCCTCCGACAACTGCACGTGCTTGATCGTCTGCCCCGCCGGCGTGTAATAGCTGTACGTCATCTGAATCGACCCGTCCTTCGCCTGAATCACCGACGGATAGTGATACTCATTCGTCGATACCTTTGACGGATCGCCATCGAGGTGCCGCCGCCACTTCCACGTCTTGCCCTCATCGTCTGAAATCGCAGCCACCAGCGAGTACCGCTTCGATTCGAGATCGTTGTAGACCATGATCCAGTCGCCGTTGCGCAGCGCGATCACTTCGAGGCTCGTGCCGGGATTAAGAATGTCGGTATCAGTCGCAGGCGCCCAGGAAACGCCATTGTCTTCCGAATGGCTGATCTGCGCGCGCTTCGGCGCGGGACCGTTATCCCGCTCGTATGCCACAAGCGTCCCGTCCTTCTTCCGCACCACCGAAGGCTGCACGCCGCCGAACCCGACGATCGGTTCGCTGCCGGTCCACGTGATGCCGTGGTCATCGCTGATCGCCATGATCCCGTAGGAATAGCCGTCGGAATACAGCGGCAGCAGAATCCGGCCGGAAGGCAACTCCAGCGGATGTGTCCGCGTGAACCACCCCATGCGCGAGAAATACATGTCATCGGCATGCTGAATTTCCTTCTTCGCGCGATCCGCCGCCGGACCGGTCCCATCCGCAATCTTTCCGAACACCTCACGCGTCTTCTCGCCGATGTTTTTCGGGATGATGATCACGTTGTCCTGGAATTCCCACTTCGGCGGTCCATCAGCCTGCTCGTAATCCGTCGAAATCCGGTACTTCATCAGCGCCGTCTCCCACTGATGCGCAATGATCGTCGGCCAGAACAGAAACAGTCGCTGCCTCGAATCGATAAACACAACCGGATTGGAATCCGGAAAACCAGGCGTGTCGGCAATCAGGAACGGAGCAGTCCACTTGCCGGTCTGCCGGTTATAGCGCGCGGCTTCGATCACGACATCATCCGCCTCGCGCTCGCCGGACCCGTGATACCAGACCGCCAGCAGATTCCCATTCGGCAATTCGACAACCGACGACGAATGATTGTGAATCTTCTCCGGCGGAAAAATCAGCTCGCTCTTATAAAGCGGCTGAGCCGCAACAGCCGCCGCCGCAAGAACACCCGCGGCCAGAATCCGGAAATGACGCATGTCCAATATAGTAGCCCCGGTTAGTAGTCCCCGCGACGTCTGTTATCATGAAACCGTCGCGTGATAACATGATCCGGACGCAGATCAGCCTCGATAAAGCCGAATACTTGCTCGCCAGGAAGGAAGCGGCAGCCCTGGGGATTTCAGTGGCCGAATTCGTCCGGCGGGCAGTTCGCGCCTCATTGCCGATTGAGGGAGATGCCCCCTGGATGAAGTACGCGGGAATGGTCGCGAGCGGCGATCCACACTCCAGCCAGACCGTGGACGATATCGTCTATGGCTCGAAAGACTGACCCGCCGCGTCCCCCCGGGCGCGAGGTTTACGTCGACACCTCCGCGTTCATCGCCTTTCTCGATCACTCTGACAGCTATCACCTGGTTTTCCGCCGGCTGTTTGCCTCTCCGCCCGCCCTCGTCACATCGGCGCTCGTCGTCGCCGAAGGGCACGGCTGGTTCCTCCGCCGCTACGATCACTTTCGCGCCACGCAGTTTCTGGCATTCCTCGAAGCTCTCCCGGCCCTCACCATCCACCCTTTCAACGCGGAGGAACTTGCCCGGTGTAAAGCGCTGCTCGCGCGGTTTCGTGACCAGAAACTCACGCTGGCTGATGCACACGGTCTGGCCATTATGAAGGACCATCGAACCACGAAGTGCTGGTCAACAGATCGCCATCTGACGCTCACCGGCGGTGTCCTCCCCCTGAAACCCTGAGCGCATCTTGCATGCAAAACCCGGCAACGGGTTTTATCTGAGTTTATCTGTGGCCAAATCGCCTTTTCCCCCTGATCAAACCCGATAGCTGTCCCGCGCCCGTTTCAACCAGTCCAGCCAGTCCCGTTCCTGTTGGCTCATTGCGATTCGATCCATTTCTCAGCCTTACGGCTGTCAATAGGAACTTCTCACCTGGCCGCGACACAATCAAGCCCGATAGCCGCGACACCGATAGCCCCGATAGCTTGCATCGTCGCAACGGCTCTGATATCCTTCCGTGGTACCGGTTCCACGTTTGTGTCCGGCTCATGTAAAATCAGGTGGTCCCTATGAAGAAATCGCTGATTTTCGCGGCCATTGCAGGGGCGTGTCTCCTTGCGCCGCTTTCAGCTCCCGCAGCTGGTCCAATCAAGGTCATGCTTCTCGATGGAGAGAGCGGCGGCACCTACCACGCCTGGCAGCTCACCACCCCAGTCCTCAAAAAGGAGCTGGAGGAAACGAAACTTTTCACGGTAGATGTCGTCACCGCTCCACCCAAAGACGGTGATTTCTCCACGTTTAAGCCTGACTGGGGCAAATACCAGGTCATCGTCTGGAACTACGACGCTCCCAACGAGCGCTGGCCCCAGGCCCTCAAAGACTCCTTCGATCAGTACGTCAAAAACGGCGGCGGCGTGGTGCTTGTCCATGCGGCCGATAACGCCTTCGGCTCCTGGGACGATTTCAATGAAATGGAAGGCGTGGGCGGCTGGCGCGGCCGCACCGAGAAGACCGGCGCCCACTGGATATATAAAGATGGAAAAGCCGAAGCCGACACGACGCCAGGCAACGCGGGCCGGCACGGCTTACGCGTTCCCTATCAGGTAGTTGTGCGCGCGCCGGAGCACCCCATCATGAAAGGCCTGCCGAAGATGTGGATGCATCAGGGCGATGAGCTCTACAACAGCCTCCGCGGCCCCGGCAAGAACATGACCATCCTCGCCACGGCCTATTCCGACCCCGCCAACTCCGGCACCGGCGCCGATGAGCCCCAGCTCATGGCCATCAGCTACGGCAAAGGCCGCATCTTCCACACCACCCAGGGGCATGACGTCAACGCGCTTTCTTCCGTGGATTTCATCGTGACCTATCAGCGCGGCGCCGAGTGGGCGGCGACCGGCAAAGTGACCCAGAAAGTCCCGGCGAACTTTCCGACAGCCGACACCGTCAGCTATCGCTCCGATATCGCCGCCATGGACCCCCACTACACCAGCGGATTGAACGCCCTCACGGCCGCCCCTCCGGCCGGGGCGCGCGGCGGAATGCGAGGCGGGCGGGGAGCGAGCGGTGCAGCAGGGCCCGCACGATAATCAGGGATACGAAACTATGAAGCTCAATTTCAGGCAGTCTCTCAGCTTTCGCTGCATCACGCTGGCCTGCATGGCCCTCGCCTGCATCGCGCCTGGCTTCGCCCAGGGACGCGGCGGGCGTGGCGGCCGTGGCGGCACCGGCCCCGCCGGACCCGTGCTCATCGGCGGACGCTTCAAGGCCTACCCGGCTGACGCCATCGCGGCCGGGACCACCGCGTACAACACCAAGTGCGGCTATTGCCACGGCGATCGCGCCAAAGGCGGCAACGCCGGCCCGGACCTCATCACGTCGGACGTTTCTCTCCACGATGAAGACGGCGTTGGACTCGGCGAATACCTGAACGGCGCGGCCCACACGAAGGTCGTCAAGAACGATCTCGATAAGCAAACGATTTACAACATCGCCGCCTACATCCACTCGCGCATCATCTACTCCGCCACCACCCGCGGAGACGTACTGCCGGAAGCCGTGCTGCAGGCCGGCGATGCGAAGGCCGGCGAAGCTTATTTCAACGGCGCCGGTGGCTGCAACAAGTGCCACTCCGTGACCGGCAATCTCAAAGGCATCGGCAGTAAGTATGATGCCGTCGCCCTGCAGGATAAATGGGTGAATCCGCGCGCCGGCGGCGGGCGCGGTGGACGCGGCGGACGCGGCGGCTTCGGCGCGCCTGCGGCGCCCGATCCCAACGCCATCACCGCAACCGTCACGCTGCCGGACGGCAAGACCGTTACCGGTATTCCGCTGCGCGTTACGGATTTCGATGTCACGCTCCGCCTGCCTGATGGCTCCACGCAGACCTGGGCGCGCAACAACGGCATCCCGAAAGTCGAGCGCCATGATCCGCTGCAGGCGCATGTCGACATCATGACCAAGCTGACAGACAAAGATATGCACAATGTCACCGCATATCTCGCGACGATCAAGTAGCCGGGGACCCCATGAGACTCACGAAACTGATCCTTCTTTCCCTCACCGCGGTGCTGCTCGGAAACGCGCAGCAAGTCACGCAGGCGGATCTCAATCACCCCAAGCCCGATAGCTGGCCAACCTTTAACGGTGACTATTCCGGCAAGCGCTACAGTCCTCTCAAGCAGATCCATTCCGGGAACGTCCAGAACCTCACGCTGGCCTGGATCGGGCGCGTCAACATGCAGTCGACGCCCACCTACACGGGCGGCGAAGGCCCCGTCCCGCAGGGTATGGTCGCGAATAATCGCGGCACGCCGCTGCTGGTCGATGGCGTTCTCTACATGACCGAGCCGAACGCGATGTTCGCGATCGATGCACGCACCGGCCGCGAAATCTGGCACTACGCGTGGAAAGGCCTTCCCGCCGAATCGCTCGGCAACCGCGGCGCCGGCATCTACGGCGATTGGCTTTACTTCGAAACTCCGGATTGCCACCTCGTCTCCCTCGACCGAAAGACCGGCAAGGAGCGCTTCAATCAGGTAATCGCCGACGTCAAGCAGGATCACTGGTGCTCCTTCCCGCCCACCGTCATCAAGAACCACGTGATCGTCGGCGTGGGCGGCGACTTCCTGGACATGGCGAACTACATTGAATCCCGCGATCCCGAAACCGGGGCTCTCCAGTGGCACACCTGGACCACCGCCCATCCCGGCGACCCCGGATTCAGCACCTGGCCCAACGAACAGGCCGCGGCTCACGGCGGCGGCGGCGTCTGGACCGCCCCCACTTACGATCCCGAGCTGAATCTGCTCTATGTCGGCACCGGCAACGTGGAGCCCACCTTCGTCGGCCAAAGCCGTCCCGGCGATAACCTCTACACCTGCTCCACCATCGCCCTCAATGCCGATACCGGCAAGATGGCCTGGTATTTCCAGTTCTCGCCGCACGATACGCATGACTGGGATGGCTCCCAGATTCCCGTGCTCGCGGACATGCCCATCAACGGCCAGCCCCGCAAGCTTCTGCTGCAGGCCTATCGCGGCGGTCTTTTCTTCGTGATCGACCGGACGAACGGCAAGAGCATCTCCACCACGCCTTTCGTCGAGCACCTGAACTGGTTCAAAGGCATCGCGCCCAACGGCCAGCCGATTCGCGACCCCGAGAAGGAACCGTCGCCGGCCGGCACGCTCACCGCCCCGAATTCCAGCGGTTCCACCGGCTATCCGAGCCCCGCTTTCAATCCCGATACGGGCCTCTTCTACGTCGGCACGACTCAGCCCTACGTGATCTTCTACAAGGTCGATAATGACCCGCAGCCGGAAGGCTATGGCGCCGTCGAGCATCAGGTCGGCAACATCGGCACCGAACTGCGCGCCATCGATTACAAGACCGGCAAGATCGTCTGGAAGCGCCCGCTCAACATTGGCGCGCAGAATCTGATGACCACCGCCGGCAATCTCCTGTTCGGCAGCGACGGCGCCGGCAACTTCATCGCCTGGGATGCGAAAACCGGCGTTCCGCTGTGGCATTCCACGCTGCTCTCCAACCCCGGCAACGGGCCCATCACCTACATGCTCGACGGAAAGCAGTACGTGGTGGTCGCCGCCGGCGAAGACTTCTACGCCTTCACCCTGCAGGGAGCGGTGAAGTAACGATTCGGAAAGTGACGGAGGGGGAACTATTCCAATCCTTGGCATAGATGTAGGGACCGGCGGATCCCGCGCGGTCCTCGTTTCGGAAGACGGGTCAGTCCTCGCTTCCTGCACGACAGAGCATCAGCCGTTTGCATCGCCCCGGACGGCGTGGGCCGAACAGGACCCCGCCGACTGGTGGCGCGCGTCGCAACATGCCATTCGAGATGTCATCAAGGCCGCCGGCATCGATCCGAAGCACATTCGCGGCGTCGGTCTCACCGGCCAGATGCACGGCGCGGTGCTGATGGATCAGAACGGCGCCGTCCTGCGGCCCTCCATCATCTGGTGCGATCAACGCACGGACGATCAATGCGCCTGGATTACCCAGAAGGTCGGCGCCAAACGCCTGCTCGAGCTCACCTGCAATCCCGCGCTCACCAATTTCACTCTCACCAAGCTCATCTGGGTCCGCCAGCATGAGCCTGAAATCTGGAAAAAAGTCCGACACGTTCTGCTGCCGAAGGATTATGTCCGCTTC
>CAZPZE010000333.1:0-2727 GCA_964590625.1 uncultured Solibacteraceae bacterium | reverse complement strand
ACCAGCGCGGCGTGACGCGGGATGTCGATTTCGATGCGACCGAGGCGCAGGTGTTCGCTGGCCTCGTCGGTGGCCTGCGCGCGTTTGAGCAGCTTGCGGATGCGCAGCACCAGCTCGCGCGGGCTGTAGGGCTTGGTCAGGTAATCGTCCGCGCCCAGCTCGAGCCCGAGCACGCGATCCATCTCCGCGGCCTTGGCCGTGAGCATGAGGATCGGGATCGAGACGGTGGCGGAATCGCGCCGAAGGATCTTGCAGACCTCGAGCCCGTCGATCTCGGGCAGCATCAGGTCGAGCACGATCAGGTCGGGCCGCTCCGCGCGCACGGCGGCCAGGGCCTTCGCCCCGTCCGTCGCGAACACGGGGGCGAACCCCGCCTCGCGCAACTTGAATCCGAGCACTTCGAGGGCATCAGGTTCGTCATCAACTACCAGGATCTTCGGTTTCATTGGCGGTCTTCAGGCCGGCATGGCGGATGTCGCGGGCCTCATAGAGGTACACGACTTCCTCGGCGATGTTGGTGGCGTGGTCGGCGATGCGTTCGAGGTTGTGGGCGACGAAGATCAGATCGAACGCCGCCCGTGCTGGATAGAGGCCGCGGTCGACACGATAGAGGAGCTCGCGATAAATGGAGTCCTTGAGATCATCGACTTCGTCATCCGCTACGAGAACAGCGTGCGCGAGGTCTTCATCGCGGCGAACGAAGGCGTCGAGGCTGCGGCGGACCATGGACTGCACGAGCTGAGACATGCGGGGCAGGTCAATGCCGGGGCGCGGGTAGGCGCCTTCGAGATAAGAAGCGACGCGTTCGGCGACATTGATGACGAGGTCGCCCATGCGCTCGAGATCGCTGTTGATCTTGATGGCGGCGGTGAGGAAACGGAGATCGCGAGCGACGGGCTGGTGGAGAGCGGTGAGGCGCACGGCGACTTCATCGATTTCCACGTTGAGCTCGTTGATGCGATTTTCGACGGCCCAGGTTTCGCCCGAGCCAGGCTGGCGGCCTCCTTCTTCAAGACCGGCGAGGCTGGTGGCAATGGCGGCTTCGACCAGTCCACCCATTTCGAGCAGACGGCTCTGCAGATCGGCGAGCTCAGTAACGAACGGCCGGGTGGACAAGGTAATTCAAAAATACCACCGGAAACCGTGGAAGAAAAGGGTTTTGACGAGTTTCGACGTTCTTTTACGGACTTGATTTTTACAGAGGCGGCGGCGGCTCCGCCGGTACAATGGAGAGAGTGGAAAAGACGTTTTACATTGAGACTTTCGGGTGCCAGATGAATGCGCACGACTCCGAGAAAGTGACGGGGACACTGCTGCACCAGGGCTACACGCAGGTGGGGACTCCGGAAGAAGCGAATTACATTTTTTACAATACGTGCTCGATTCGGGACAAGGCGGAGCAGAAGGTTTTCAACCGGCTGCAGCATTTTAAGAAGAGCGCGAAGGATAAAGTGTTCGCGGTGATCGGGTGCGTGGCGCAGCAGGAAGGTGAGAAGATTTTCGAGCGCGCGCCGCATGTGAGTCTGGTGGCGGGATCGGCAAGCTACACGCGGCTGCCGGAAATGCTGGCGCAGCTCGAGGCAGGGAACCGGCGGGTGACCGGACTGAGCCTCGACACGGAACTGACATTCGACACGCCGTACACGCGCCGGGACAATCCTTATAAAGGCTGGATCACGATCATTGAGGGCTGCGACAAAAACTGCGCGTATTGCGTAGTTCCGTTCACGCGCGGGCCGGAGCGCAGCCGGACGAGCGCGAGCGTGATTGAAGAGGCGACGCGGCTGGCGGGGCTCGGGTACAGCGAGATCCAGTTGCTGGGGCAGAACGTGAACAGTTATCGCGATCCGTCGCCGGCGGGATGGGATTTCGCGACGGTGCTGGATCAGGTGGGGCGGGTGCCGGGGATTCGACGGGTGCGGTTTACGACTTCGCATCCGAGGGATTTCGTGAAGCCGATTGTGGATGCGATCGATGAGAATCCGAATCTGTGCAACCATGTGCATCTGCCGGTGCAATCGGGATCGTCGAAAGTGCTGGCGGCGATGCAGCGGCTGTACACGCGGGAAGTGTATATGGAGCGGATCGAGTGGATGCGGCGGGCGCGGCGTCCGATTGCGATCACGACGGATATTATTGTCGGATTTCCGGGCGAGACGGAGGCGGACTTCGAGGAGACGCTGGATCTGCTCGAAGAGGTGAAGTACGACAACATCTTCAGCTTTAAGTATTCGCGGAGGCCGAACACGGCGGCGCTGGAACTGGGCGATCAGATTCCCGAGGAAGAGAAGACGCGGCGGATCATGATTGTGCAGGAGCGGCAGCGGGCGATCCAGATGCGGCAGAATGCGGAGCTGGTGGGAGAAGTGGAAGAGCTGCTCGTCGAGGGGCGGTATGAATCGACCGGGCAGTGGGTGGGACGCACCACGCGAAATCGGAATCTGACGTTTGAATCGCCGCGGACGGAACTGGCGGGGACGTACGTGGATGTGCGGATCACGCGGGCTGGGCCGAGTTCGCTGGCTGGGGAATTGATTTAGTGGCGGTGAAGCTCAGCTTTTGAGGCCGCGCGCGGCGGAAGCCGGGCGGCCGGGGTTAAACCCGGCCCCACTAATTCCCGTTCAGGGTTGTGCTGGGAGGATTCACAAGCGACATAACGCCCCGGTTCATGCCGGGCACCGGGGGGGGCGGCTGGATGTTGTAGCCGCGCTGGTGTGTGGCAGCGTT
>CAZPZE010000332.1:0-3903 GCA_964590625.1 uncultured Solibacteraceae bacterium | reverse complement strand
CCAGGGCACAATCCGAAGGAAACAGCCGCGAGGCCGTGTCGAGGTCGAACTCCACAACGAGGCGGCCGCCTCCCCGGCCGCGCGTTGGGTGTAGGATGTCATCAAGATAATCCAACCGGAGCAATCGCATGAATGTCCGCCACCTCGTGCCGTCCGTGATCCGCTGGCTCCTGTTCATGGGATCCCTCGTTTTAGCCGTCGGCCTGCAGCCGACGTCAGGAGCAGACCTTTCGAAGTTCAGGCGCATCGAGCCGCAGTTCATCGCCGCTCTGGGAGACCCCGGGGCAACCTCGGGCAACGGCGCACAATCATGGGGCTACTGGAACCAGGACCCGGGCCCGCGTGCCTGCAAGCTGGATCACTACCCTCAATTGAAGGCGTCCGGCGTGGCGCCAGCGCAGTGGAAATTCGACGCTTCAGATTGGTGGCTGGAAGAACACGGCTTGATCATGGAGAAGCCGACTTTCCCTCTGCCTGCCGGGAAATACCTCGTAACGGGTGACCGCGACGTGACGGCCGTGCTGACAATTCACCCCAGGGACAAGGACGGCAACCAGCGATGGGAACTCGCCGATGGCGCGACACTCTACGATGTCACCCATCTCGGATGCCGCTCCGCACGCTACACGCCGGCGAAGGCTGACAGCTCGTGCTCGCCCGCGAACGTTCGGACCACGGGCTTTCCGGTGAGTCCGGGAGCGGCCATGCCCGTCGTGAACGGCTGCCGCAAGCAGGACTACTCCGTTCTTATCGTCGTTGGGCTGCCCACCACTCGTTGAGCGGCTGCAGACAGGCGCGACCGCTCGTCACGGCCGCGGCGCCACCCGAACGCTGCTTCTCCACCGAGTGGCCGGAGCATCTCTGGAAAAGATTCAAAGCGGAAGATCACATTGCTCCCGAGTAATCGTCGATGCCGCACGTCAGAGCCAGGCGGTGCTTCCGCGGGATTCGTACCGGGCTGAGATCGATCGCTGCGAGAGTGGAACTCACGTCTGATTGACAATCCGGCGCAGACTTCCGATTGGAGGTAATATCTTAATAACGAGATGAAACTCACACGCCGCCAACTGCTCGTCACCGCTGCCGGGGCTGCCCTCTCCGGCGGGGTGCGTGCCGCCGATCAGGCCGATGTTTCACGCATGATCGTTCGCTCCCCCAAACCCGAAGACATTGAAATGCCGCTCGACGGTTTCGCCGACTGGATTACGCCGATCGACCGTTTCTTCGTCCGCTGCCATACTTACACGCCTAAAGTGAACCTCGCCGAATGGAGTCTGAAGATCGATGGCAAGGTCGACCGCCCGGTCACGATGACCATGGATGACCTGAAGAAGCTTCCGCGCGTGGAACTGGTGGCGGTCGCGGAATGCGCCGGAAACGGGAGAGGCTTCTACGAACCGCCGGTGGCGGGAACGCAGTGGCAGTTCGGCGCGGTGGGGAATGGGCGCTGGGCCGGTGTCCGTCTGCGCGACGTACTGCAGAAAGCAGGCATCCAGGCTTCAGCAAAGGACGTGCTTTTCGATGGCGCCGACGTTCCGTTGGGAAAGATGCCCGATTTTCAACGCTCCATTCCTGCGGCCAAGGCGCTCGATCCGGACACGCTCCTCGCGTTCGAAATGAATGGCCAGACGTTACCGGTCCAGCACGGATTTCCGTTGCGCGTGATCTCGCCTGGCTGGGCGTCCGACTCGTGGGTGAAGTGGCTGCAGCACATCGAGGTGCTCGATCACGAGGCCGATGGCTTCTGGATGAAGACGGCATACCGGCATCCGACGCGACCGGTCGCTCCGGGAACAGCCGTAAGTCCTGCCGACATGGTGCCGGTCACCGACCTGAATGTGAAATCGGTGATCGCGAGTCCCAGCGGATGGGCTAAGCCTGGGACAGTGCGTGTGCAGGGTACGGCGTGGTCGAACGGTTCACCGGTTGCGAAAGTCGACGTCTCGACCGACGGAGGAAAGACCTGGAAAGCTGCAAGCCTCGGAGGGCGCGCAACCCGGTATGGCTGGCGGCTCTGGCAGCTGGACTGGAAGCCCGCTGAAGGTGAATACAAGCTGATATCGCGCGCCACGAATGCGGCGGGCCAGACGCAGCCAATGAGCCAGGCCTGGAATCCCTCGGGCTATCTCTGGAATGTGGCGCAGCCAGTCAGCGTGACGATTTCCAAAGAGGCGCCACGCGTTGCGAGCGCACCGGCGGCCGCCGCGGCTGACGCTCCGGCATCGCTGAAAACGGCCTGCTTCGGCTGCCACGACGACCACATGCTGCAGCAGCAGCATCTCACCCGCACGCAGTGGGATCGCGAAATCGACAAGATGACGGGCTGGGGTGCGCCGCTGAAGCCCGAGGATCGGGACACGATCCTGAATTACCTCGCCGCCCACTTCAAGTAGCACGACGATTTCCCCGCCCAATCGAGGCTCCGGTGCAGTTAACCACCCAGGGGATCCAAATTCGCCCGGTTTCGAAGCGAATTGTCAGATACACGGGCAGGCTGGGGCAGGCCGTCACGATCAGTACCGGTAGGTCAGCTTCTCGCCGGCGACGGTCCAAACGCTCAGTTAACCAGCGGGGATGCCTCAGAGAACAACAGAGAGTTCAGCACGAAATCTGTAATATCAAGGCCGGCACCGAGCGACAGGCGGATTCGCTAATCACCTCGTCGCCGACGGGCCGACTCAACCGCATTCGTCTAGCACCTGACGAAAGTGATCTCCGGCATCCTGTGAAATACGCCATCAAAAAGGATTGAAGGCCTTTCTGGTCCTGTATCCCCAAAGTGCGAGTGCACCCATCACCAGCAGGCCCGCAGAACTCGGCTCGGGCGTATTTGTCTGATTTTGCGGGTCGAGAGGATAGTCATATCCGCTTGCGCTGTTGATCGTAACTCCCGAGATTGGGTTGCCGTCGGCATCCAGAACCAGCATGTCGCTCAAATGGAACGTGCTGCCGAACTCGACGCTGGCATATCCGCTCTGAGTGACACCGCCCAAAGTCGCAACGTCCGCCGGGTCCATGAACGGATAATTCCAGTCCGCATCCATGAATACGGTTGGATTGATGATTGACCCAAATTGGAGTCCACTAAACGTCATCATGTATGAGCCTGGGATTTCCGGATTGCTGGATTGGTCAATGCTGATACATTCTCCATGTTGCGCGGGAGCTATGCTGACAGTGATGCAGATCGAGGCTTGCCCCAGATTGGTGGACATAGCGCCGTCGCTGGTGAATATGTAACTGAGGGAATAAACTCCCGGCCCCCCAAGCCAATTTACGGTCATATTGTCACTCATCCCCACATGGGCCGCAGCCACTATCGGTATTAGTTCGCCAGGCTCAGCAACAAACATGTCGCTCCGGTAGTCTGTCACGGAAGCGTCAATTGCCAGCTTCCACATAGTTGGAGTCGCGATCGCGATACTGGACCCGTGAAAAACCTGGTCGGGCAGGGGATTTTCGACGGTCGAATCCGGGTTGGCGGTGACCTTATCTATTGTCTCGCCTCCGAATACGGCCTGACAATTAGTGAACGGCGAGCCAGGGGGCGGCGTGTTGGCCTGCCAGCAGAAACTGCTCTGCGCGAAAGTGTCGCCCCACCCCGGAAGTACGGTAAGGAGAAGCAGGACAAAACTTATGAATAACTTAATCATAAATGCCGGGATCTTATCACGACAATCCGATTTACAGCAATCCCAATTAATGCATTAATATATGAAGACCCGCGGGCAGCGCAGCCGAAGTACTAGCCTGGCGGGTACGGTGTATTACTGGACGGCGGCTGCTTGTGCCGCGGGCTGGCAAGTCTGCTGGCTTTCGAGATCCTTCTGGCGCTTCTCGTCAGCGGCACGCTGTCGTGTGGCGATCTCGTCGAGTGCACGACGTTTGGCTTCGGTCCGAACG
>CAZPZE010000331.1:0-3944 GCA_964590625.1 uncultured Solibacteraceae bacterium | reverse complement strand
AGGCCGGCGCAAGCGACCTGAAATATTCCGGGAACTCCGCGCCTGGCGGAAGCCAGGCGGCCGAGCAGAAGCTCGGCCCTACGAACTCACCAGAATCACATCGAGAAACCGCGGTCCGTGCACGCCCTTGACTCGCGTCATCTCAATATCCGCCGTCGCCGAAGGCCCTGAAACCGTGGTCAGCGGCAGCGTCTCCATCCCTCGGAGCCGCTCAAAACCCTCCGGCACAGTCTCCACCACCTGATCCGCAAACACAACGCACAGATGATAATCCGGAATCAGCGTCAGCGCGCGCCGTCCATCATGCGCCCCATGCCGGAGAATAATCGTCCCGGTCAGCGCGATTGCCGCCACGCAGCCCGTGATCACGCCCTCCGCCTGGTCAATCTCCTCGTACCTCAGCCCATCCACCACAGGAAAGCTATGCGAAGAAGGCAGCCACTCCGCGGGCAATCCCTCGGGCCGAAGCAGCGCCGACTTCCCACGATCCGCCATCGCCGCCGCCACCGTCTGTGCGATCTCATGCGCCGCGCATCGATACACATGCGCGTCGTAATCCTTGAGCCGCCCGGCCAGCAGATCCACCGCGGCCTCCGCGCTCAGCCCGGCCGAACTCCGATAGTTCCGCTGAATCGACGCATACTCCGCTTCGCGCGCCGGCTCGTGGTCCCCCACCGCACGCCTGACCTTCGCCAGAATGGCGCCCCGCGCGCTGACGTGTCCATTCGCAGCGCTCACGATTGCTCCCGTTTGCGCCGCGCCCACCATTGCCGGAACGACTCCTTCGGAATCGACGGCATATCGCGCGTCGCAGTCCACCCGGCCATCATCCCCGGCAGGCTGTGAATCGTCCCATTGCTCGCGAAGGGCATCTGCGCGATTCTCCCGAGTGACCGCGCCGTCGCAAAGCTCGTCGCATCGCCCATCGCCCAGGCCGCAACTTTCATGCCCAGCCGCTCGATCGCCGGATCATCGCCATTCTCCACAATCCGGTTCCGCAAATGAATCAGAATCTCCGGAATGTTGATCTTCACGGGACACACTTCGTAACACGCTCCACACAGCGACGACGCGTACGGCAGCGTCTGCGAATGCTCCATCGACTGCAGCTGCGGCGTCAGAATCGCGCCGATCGGCCCCGCATAGATCGACCCATACGCATGCCCGCCCGTCTGCCGGTAAACCGGACACGCATTCAGACAAGCACCGCACCGGATACAATCCAGCGTCTCGCGCGAAACCGAATCCGCCAGCACTTTCGTGCGTCCGTTATCGAGCAGAATGACGTGGAACTCCTGCGGTCCATCGCCCGGCGTCACGCCCGTCCAGATCGAGTTATACGGATTCATCCGCTCGCCGGTCGCCGAGCGCGGCAGCAACTGCAGGAAGACTTCCAGATCGTCGAATCGCGGAACAATCTTCTCAATCCCCATCACGCTGATCAGCACGCGGGGCAGGGAAACGCACATGCGTCCGTTGCCTTCGGAGTCCACAACGACCACAGAACCCGTCTCAGCCACTGCGAAATTCGCGCCGCTGATCGCCACCGGCACCCGCAGAAACTTCTCGCGCAGATAAAGCCGCGCCGCTTCCGCAATGTCCTCCGGACGCGTGCCGAGCTCGCCCAGCCCCATCGTCCGCATGAACAGCTCGCGGATCTCCATCTTGTTCCGATGCAGCGCCGGCACCACGATGTGCGACGGTTTGTCGTTGCCCAGCTGCACGATCAGATCGGCCAGATCGGTCTCATACGGACGAATCCCCGCCGCATCGAGCGCGCGGTTCATGCCGATCTCATCCGTCGTCATCGTCTTGACCTTGATGACTTCGTTCACGCGCTGTGCACGGATAATGTCGATCGCGATCGCGTTCGCCTCATCCGCATCCCGCGCCCAGTGCACCTGGCCTCCGGCGCGCGTGCAGTTGCGCTCGAACTGCTCGAGGTAATACGCAAGGTGCCGCAGCGTGTGATCCTTGATCGCGTGCGCGGACTGCCGGAGATCTTCCCAATCCGGCATTTCGCCCACAACCTTCGCGCGCTTGTTGCGGATCACATCCGTCGCACGGCGAACATTGCGGCGAAGCTGATCGTTGTTCAGCAGGCTCTTCGCTGCGACTGCGAAATCGGGCGCGCTCGCGGCTTCTCCAACGCGAACGCTCATGCGTGTGCGCTCCCGTTGCTGGAAACCGCCGCGTCGCCTTCCGTCGACGCCAGAATCTCCGCCAGATGCACCGTCTGGGTCCGCGTGTGCATGCGGCTCAGGGTGCCGCCAATCTGCATCAGGCACGAATTATCGATCGCCGCGCAGTAATCGGCATCCGCTTCCATCACGCAACGCGCCTTCTCCTGCACCATCGCCGAGGAGACATCCGCATTCTTTACCGAGAACGTGCCGCCGAACCCGCAGCACTGGTCCGCATCCTGAATCGGGACGTACGTCAGTCCGCGTACACTTTTCAGCAGCCGCTCCGGCTTATCGCCCACTTGCAGCGAGCGCAGCGAATGGCAGGAGGGGTGATAAGTCACGCGGTGCGGGAAGAACGAGCCGGTGTCTTCCACGCCGAGCTTATCCACCAGCAGTTCGGAAAACTCGAACACCCGCGGCAGCAGCGCGTTCACTTCCTGGATCAGTTCCTGGCTTCCGTTTTTCTCCGCCATTACCGGATAATGCTCCCGAATCATCGACACGCAGGAAGACGACGGAATACAGATGACGCTCGATTCACGGAAATCGCCGATGAATTTTTCCATCAGCGGAAAAGCCTCGGCATGGTAGCCGCTGTTGTAGTGCATCTGGCCGCAGCAGGTCTGCGCCTCGCAGAAATCCACGGAGTGTCCCAGGCGTTCCAAAACGGTAACGACAGCCTGGCCCGTTTTCGGAAACAGGGTGTCGTTATAGCAGGTGATGAACAGCGAGATTCGCAAACCTCCAATGTAGCGCAAAGCTGCGCGTCGAGCCCAGGATTCCTGAATATTTTCAATGGCTTAATGGTTGGTCCATTGTATTGTGTAGAATCAGTTCGAGATCGGAATGCGGGGTCGTTTTCAGCGTCTCCGCCGAGGGAGCCTGACAATGCGCATGACAGTTCTTTTTCGGGCGGCGACGGTTGCCGCGATGGCCGTTTCCGCGGCCTTTAGCCAGGGGAGTGGAGACCATTGGGTAGCCACCTGGGGAACTTCCGCCCAGATCTATCGCGGACCAGCCGCGCCTCCCCGGCCCCCGGCTACACCCGCCGCAACTTCAGCAACTCCAGCCGCACCTCCCGCTCCCGCCGCCACTCCTGCCGTCGGCGCCAATCCGTCCGGCTCGACGACCGCGGCCACGCAAGCTCCCCGTGCGACGCCGCCGCGTCCGCGCCCGCCGCAGTCGTTCGAGAATCAGACCGTTCGCATGATCGTCCACACGAGCATCGGTGGCGGCCGGCTGCGACTGGAACTCACGAACCCATTTGGCGCTACAGTCGTGGCGGTCGGCGCCGCGCACATCGCGCTGCGTGACAAGGATTCCGCCATCGTTCCCGCCAGCGATCGCGCGCTCACCATCAATGGCAGCAAGTCTTTCAAAATGATTCCCGGTCAAACGATCTACACCGATCCGGTCGATCTAAACTTCTCGCCGCTCTCCGATCTCGCCGTCAGCCTCTTCTTCCCCGAAGCCACGGGACCGCTCGCGTCGCACTCGCTCGGTCTTCACACCACGTACATTTCCGGCCCCGGCGATTTCACTGCTCAGGCCTCCATCGCCGAACCCGTAGCGACTTCAGCGGCGTATTACTGGATCTCCTCGGTCGACGTTCTCGCTCCCGCTGATTCCGCCGCCATCATCACGCTCGGCGATTCCATTACCGACGGCGCGCAATCCACTCCGAACACAGACCGCATGTGGCCCGCCCGCCTTGCGGCGCGCCTCCAGGCCAACAAAGCCACTGCGAACATCGCGGTG
>CAZPZE010000330.1:0-1720 GCA_964590625.1 uncultured Solibacteraceae bacterium | reverse complement strand
AACAACGTCATCGAAAAGAGCGGATCGTGGCTGAGCTACAAAGGTGAACGTATCGGCCAGGGCCGCGAAAACGCTCGCCAGTTCCTCAAGGAGAACACCGATATCCGCGGCGCAATCGAAATCGAAGTCCGCCGCGCGCTCGGATTGATTCGCTCCGAACCGGCAGTCAACGGAACCGCCGCAGCCCCATCGCCGGCGCCCGCGCCCGCGCCGAAAGCCGTTCCAATGACGGCCCAGCGCGGCCGCTGACGAAAATCATCCAGATATACAAAAAGAGGGCGGACCGTTCAACGGCCCGCCCTCTTTCTTTTGCAATTCGCTTCCGTTAGTTCTGCGCAATCGCCGGCTCAACCGCGTGAACCGGGGGAGCCGGAACAATTGCCGGACGAGGGGCGCGAGGTCTCGCCGCCGGCGCCAGTTTCCTCGGCTGCTTCATCTGATTGATCACCGCTTCGAGCTGCGTCTCGGGCACCGTCAGCGTGAGATTCACATTCACGCCATCCGCCGCCACCTTCAGCCCCTGCAGCAACTGCGCCATCGCAGCCATGTTCGGATCGTTCCCCGCGGCCGCCATCGACGCAATCGAAGCGAGTGCCTGGATCACATCGGACAACGACTTCGCCGTTTGCGCATCCACCGTCACTGCCTGACCCGTGATCACCACCGTGTCACCGAACTTCACCCCGCCGTTCGATCCCACAATCCCTTTGAACATCTGCGCGATCTGTCCCAGCCCGCCCGAAGCCGCACCTGTTGGCGCCGGCGTCGCAGACCCGGACGCCGATCCCGGCACGAGCCCCGGCAGCAGCGCCGAAACCGAATTCGTCGTCACCGCCCACGCGTCCTCATTGAGGCTGAGCTTCTGTACCTGCGCCGCCAGATCCGGGTTGATCGAATTCGCCTGCGTCGACCGGTCAATCGCCGCCTTCACCGAAGCGACATCGCCCAGAATCGCAATCGTGCTTCCCATGAATGCGACCGCGTCCTGGACCTGCTGTTTCGTATTGCCCAGAATCAGCGTGGCCCCGCCATAGTTCTGCACGGTCACATCGGCCGAGCTCTTCGTGAGCGCCGCCGTCAGCTGGTCCACATTGAAATTCCCCAGCGCCAGCAACAGCCCGCTCTGCTTTCCGAGACTCCCGTCCGTCGCCGCCAGAATCTCCGTCACATCATGCCGCGGATCGAATCCCGTGGCCGTAATGAACTTCTGCAAATCGTCATTCGACGAGAGCGTCAGTTGATTCAGCACGTATTGGCCAAACGGCGTTATCTCCGCGTTCGTCACATTCACCCCGGCGAGCGTATTCGCGTCCGGCATCACGAGATTGAGCAGCCGCGGATCGGCCCCACTCGCCCCCGCGCAAACCAGCGCCGACAGAGCCAGGCCGGCAGTGAGACAGGTAATTCGCATCATATTCTCCTTCCATGCTAGCGCGAAATCAGCGCCTTCAATTACCCAGACCGCCCTCAGGCCGGATTATTACAGCCGCAACCTCCAGGCCATGAATTCCGTCTTAAAAAAGACGTAATGCGCTGGCTGACCACCCTTTTCCTGACCCTTTCACTCGCGGCCCTCACTGCCGCGGCCCAGCAGGAGCGCGATTTCTCCGGTTCCTGGACGCTCGATCGCTCTCACAGCAACCTGGCCGATACCTCCGTCCCCGCTGACCCCACGCTCCGTGTGGAACAGTCCCCCGCGTCCGTCACGGTGACCGGTCCC
>CAZPZE010000329.1:0-8649 GCA_964590625.1 uncultured Solibacteraceae bacterium | reverse complement strand
ATAAGGACCTCCGCTACCTGCTTCTCAAGGCTCAGCGTATGGCCACCCTCAAGACCGAATTCCTTGTTCTTCAGAAAGCCGCGTAGAATGACGGTTCTTACAGATTCTCGCTCAGAGCCGTTTTTACTGCCCAGGCGGGCGTCTGAATATAACTCGCTTTACGATGAGCGACCTGATCGCCACCGCGTGGAATCTGAACGGCAATTACGACAGCCGGGTCATTGGATTGCCGAGATCGCTGGAAAAGGTCAACTGGGACGTCATTGCTAAGGTCCCGATCATGATTCCGGCGAACACGCCGACGAAAGGACAGCCTCCGGTACAGCAGGTGGATTTCGATTCGGTGCGAATCATGCTGCAGGCGCTGCTTAAAGAGCGGTTCAAACTGAGGCTTCACGAGGAAACCAGACAACTCAACGGCTATGCGCTGGTCGCGGTCAAACCAAAGCTGAAACCTGCCGATCCGGACAATCACCCGGGCTGCAAAGAAGGACCGGGGCCGGATGGGAAAGATCCGCGAATCACCAATCCGCAGGCACGACGCCTGCTCACATGCCTGGATATGACGGTTGCGGAGTTTGCCGCCGAGCTTCCGAATCGCGTGGGCGATTATTTCAGGGAATATCCGGGAAGAGTGGTGGACGCGACCAAACTGGAAGGCAAGTATGACTTCACGCTGAATTTCAGCCCTGTTGGAATGATGACGGCCGGCGCCACGGATGCGGGCTACGCGATTTCACTACAGGAGGCAATCGAGAAGCAGTTGGGGCTCCGGCTGGCAACGCAAAGGAATCCGGCGATGGTGCTGATTGTGGACCATGTGGAGGAAAAACCGACTGAAAACTGAAAAACTGTCCGCTACTGCCGGGCAGGGAAAGCGCATTTTGGGAACGGGGCCGCGCTCACGCGCTCTTGTTTTGCATGAAGGTGCTTTGAGCTGCCAGCCAATGCCGATAAACTAATCGAGAGACTGACCTCTGTGCGGATCGCCAAGGGGGACGAATGTTAGAAGCCAACATCTTTCTTGGAGTTCTGCACGAATCGGACCTCGAATGGCTCGTTGCGAATTCGGAAGAGCATAACCTTGCGCCTGGAACTGTCATTATCCGGCGAGCGGAGCCGGTGCAACATCTGTTCCTGATCGTGAACGGCACGTTCGATGTCACGGTTTCACCAAACGCGCTCTCGATAGCCACTCTCTATTCCGGGGAGCTTGCGGGAGAGATGTCATTCGTGGATATGCATCCACCATCTGCGACGGTCATCGCGAAGAGCCGGTCGAGGGTCCTCGCGATTCTCAAGAGCCTGCTGATTGAAAAAATCAGTATCGATCCGGAATTTGGAACGCGCTTCTATAAGGGCGTGTCGGCGCTACTCGCGAGCCGGCTGCGGGCCGCATTCTCGGTCGACGTCCTTCCGCTTCCGGAAGCGGAAGCCAAAAGCGAGATGGGCGTTCTCGAGAAGCGTTACGACGAAATCCGGAATCGCCTCGGGTTGTACCCGCTGGGAGCGGGGAGTTAACGTTGGGAACAGCGAATGGGGGAGCTTCGGACTCAGTAGGAATCGACCCGCAGTCCGTCAGCCGCCGCGTTTAATTCACGCGGGAAGGAAGCATCATCCGCGCATTCCGCATTCGACTGCTCCCGAAGCACTCGGGCATGGGCATCCCTGTAAGCAGTCAAACCCACTCGACGTGCGTAAATCCTGAGTTGAGCCCAATCATGGAACCGACGAAGCCGAAGACTGAAAACTTCGAGCATGTCGATGCTGTACCAGCCGGCGAGCATCAAACCAACGAGGCTTATGCCGAGAACTTCGAAAAACGCAGTAAAAATGTCAGTCATGTAGTTACTCCTCACCCGGACGCGAAACTGCCGGGTGCCTAGGCTCAGTCTAGTCTGATAAGCTTTCCGCGCAACCGGTTATTTCGTCGATATCGTACTGGAACGTTAACTATGCCAGTAACGCCCGAGAAGCGAAACAATTGAAAGTACAGGAAAAACGTATCGAGGATAACGGTTGTATTCAGCTCCGCGCGATACGCGTGACCGCGATTTCGTTCGAATCCGCGATTCCTTTTTGATCGCCGCGGTAATTCTGTTCATGAACAGAATTCCGGCGGCCGCGGCCCTCGCGGTGTTTGTTTGTCATTGCGCGTGGAGCGCGGAGCCGGCGTTTGAAGTGGCGTCGATCACTCCGTGCGAGCCGGGCACTCCTGCGCCGGCTACCGAGCATATGGGAATCGCGAACTTCGTTTCGCCCGGCGGACGGTTTACGGCGCGGGCGACGACAGTGGTGTTCCTGATGGATTGGGCGTATGGGATTCAGCCTTGGCAGCACTCGGATGGGCCGGGGTGGCTGGGGAGCGATCGATTCGACGTCGTCGCGAAGGCCGATCATGACGCGACGGAAGACGAGATGAAGCTCATGACTCGGACTCTGCTGGCTGAGCGGTTCGGTCTGAAGCTGCATCGCGAATCGAAGGAGATGCCGGCGTATGTGATTGGCGTGGGGAAGAATGCGCCGAAGCTGTTTGCGCCGAAGGATGGGGAGACACATGGCATCGCTTTCTCGGCGGCGCCCGGGGCTGACCGGAACGCGACATCATTTCGCGTGATCGCGACGAAGTTTACGCTGCCGCAACTGGCGGACGTGTTCGCGCGTCGCATGGATCGCGTGATTGTGAATCGAACCGGGATGGATGGCGACTTTGATTTCACTCTGAATCTGTCGCCGGATGAGCATAGCGGCAATCCAATGATGGTGCAGAGTATGTTTCTGGAGGCGCTGCGCGAACAGATCGGCCTGGAAGTGAAGTCGGAGAAGACGTTGGTTGATTACTATGTGATTGAGAGTGCGGAAAAAGGCGCAGTGAGTAATTAAACGCACTTACTCCGACTGTTTTTCGATTAATCCGGAGTTGAGGACTACGCAGTTATCCGAAGACAGCAGTGTTCCTCAAAATTACGGATTGTCAAAACATCAATAAAGCATGATAATGGCAGGGCAATCGGTCGGAGGGTGCTCGTATGATCCGGTTCAGACAGATTTCCCTGCTGTTTATCGCCGCCATGTTCGTACATGCGCAGACGGGCCTGGACGAACCAGCGGTGCTGCATGTAAATACAGATACTCCGGAAGCGGATCTGATTCCGCCGGAAAATCTGCCGGACTCCTCAAAGGTGACGGCGGGGCTGATCAGAGACAAAGACAAGAGGCTCATATCGCCGCAACCCGGGGTGGATGTGAATCCGCAGCCCGATGGTTCACTGAAGATCAAGTTCTCCAGAGTGTTTTTCTGGGGCGATGCTTTTCTTCCTCTTACGTTCACGCCGGGTCCGCCCACGAGTAACCAGGCGGCGTCAAAGTCACTTAGTGTCACTTACAAGCTGGAACGCGGTGTCGGTATTTCGAGCTCCGATATCGACGTCCCGCGGAATCAGCCGGGAATAGTCTGGCTTCACAATCCCGACGTGATCGGCGTTCAGGCCCGGTGGAGGGTAGTAACGGCATCGGAAATCCTGTGTGGTCTGGATCCAAAAGGGCAGCTTCGGGAGGATTGTAATGACACATCGAAACTGCCGGCGATTCGCATTCCGGCGACGCGCAGTATACCGTTGCGGGTCGACATACCGGCGTGGTGGCGCGATCCATTACATGTCGTCACGGGAGTAGATGACCGGCAGGGGCAACTCGAGCTGCTGTTCGGGCGCGGGGATCTGGTGCAGCAGTCTGATTCCGATATCCGGTTCCGGATTCACTCGAACGCTCTGGACGCAGCTACTGCGTGGATACCGGGCGGCGTCTACAGCACAATCGCAGATATCATTCCGCGCATACGGGTTCTGTTCTGGATCACGATTGGCGCGGTGCTTCTGATGCTGGCTCAGGTGATCGTTCCCAATTTTCGCCGGAGCCTTCAGATGGAAGCGAGAATCGATGGGTTCCGGGAGCGGCTGCGGGCCATTAACAGCGCAGTGGGAAATCGTCTTTATACGCGATGCCAGAACGAGATTGCCCGCGTGACGGAAGCCCTGGGGGTTCGCGAACCCGATTCGAAAGCGCCGAGAACGGTCAGCCTGCGTGGGCGAAACATCCGCATTCCTGATCTGAGTCAGTCGTTATCCGTGTTCAACCGGGACCGTGTGGTTCTGTGCGGGAACTCGCAGGAGATTCTTCGGCTGGAAGCATTGCTGCCCAGGATCGAATCGCGCCTCGCATTGACGGAGCGCTTTTCCGATTTGCTTACCGGATTTCTGACAGGAGATGCCCTGACTTACGCGCCGACGAGTGTGTTCCTTCGGGAAGAGAGACTGACCAATTTGCGGGAGATTCTTTCGCGCCAATTGCTGACGGATGCCGAAGAGGCGAATGCGAGAATCATTCTGCGCGAGCTGGAGGCGGGGTGCGACTCAAGCGACGATTTTGTGTCCGGGTTAAACGCCAGACTGGACGCACTGAGACGGCAGTTGAGTTCGGCGGTGTTCATGACGAGGGCCGCAAGGTACATCGCGCTGATCAATGGCGCCGCGGACGTTCTGGCGGAAACGACGAGCTCCGCGCCGGCCGGAGGATGGTCTGACGAAGAGCTGCTGTTTCGGGACCTGGTGGCGGTCAAACTCCGAATTATTGTGTTTGCGGTCGAGATCGAAAACCTGCTGGCGAAGGATCCGCAACTGGATCTGTGGATTCAGGAAAAGCTGCAATCGAAAGATCCGATCGTGCTGGCGAAAATCAGCGCCGCGCTGAAACACCTTTCGGAAGGGATCTCCGTGGAAGACATTCGCGTGGCGTTGCAGAGCGGATTGTGGGATACGTTGTGGGAGCCGCCGAGCGTGCGCAATCAGGATGTGCTGCAGTTTGCGTTTCTCTTCCGGGACAAGGCGATCAACAGCTCGTCGGCCAAAGATAAATTCCGGTGTTACTGGAAGATTGTGGACAGCGAGACGGGCGATGAGAGCTGGGAAGAAGGATGGAGCATGCAGTACATTCCTTCCCAGCGGCATTTCACGGTGACGCCTGCGATCTACGATTCCGCTGGAAATGAGGTCAGTATCGGAACGTCGGATAGTTCGGGGAAGGGGAAGGCTGAGATTCGGGTCACGAGCACTGCGAACGCGAGCGGCCGCGCGATCCGCGGGCTGATTGATGCGCTGATAACCGCGCTGGTTCCGGTGGTCACGGTGGCGGTGACGCAGGTGCAGAACGGCGGATTGCTGAGCACCAATAAGCTTATTCTGCTCGGGTTTACTTCGCAGGCGATTCGCGCGGCCATCCTGCCGGAATCGGTGAGACCGGAGCAGGCTTCGATGGCAGCAGCCGATGCCAGAGGAGCTACGACAACGGCGCCATCGTCGCCGCCGCCTGATGCGACAAGGGGTGCTGCACAAGCTGCGAGAGCAGCGGCGGCGTAGGGGCTGCAAGCCGTGCGGGAGTGTTTCGCGGCAGCCGTTGCGAGGTCCCGAAAAGCCAGGACCGCACAGTGGCGCTTCGTGTGCTCTTTCTGACAGTGGAGGTGAATTCATGGCAGAGCGAGAAACGGCGGTGCTGGGCACACTCGAGAATCGCGCGCAGGCAGAAATCTGCATCGACGCACTGTGGAAGGCGGGTTTCCGAAGCGATGATATTTCGGTGGTTGCCGCCGATCACCGCGTCGCGAAAGAACTGACGGCTGAGAAGCACACGCATGATCCGGCGCATCCGGCAGCGGATGCGGAGGTGGGTGCGGCTCTGGGGATCGAGATCGGCGGCGGGATCGGACTGCTGGCGGGCTTCGGAGCGCTGGCGATTCCTGGAGTGGGGGCGTTCATCGCGGCGGGCCCGATACTGGCAACTCTGATGGGAGCCGGGATCGGCGGCGCGGGCGGCGGAGTGATCGGCGCGCTGATCGGTATGGGCGTTTCGGAATATGAGGCGACACGGTATAAGGAGCGCCTGAGAGCAGGTGAGATTCTGCTCGCGGTCCATGCGGATAATCCGGAGTGGAGAGAGCGCGCGAGGGAGATTCTTGAGCGAAACGGCGCCCAGGATATTTCGTTTACGGGCGAGCGACTGCTGGGGATGCGCGTACGTTCTACGGAGCGGGCAGTGATGCATCGATCGTGATCAGCTCCAGTAGTTGCGATCGAGACTGCGGTATTGAATCGCTTCGGCGATGTGCTTGGCGGCGATGGATGGTGAGGCGTCGAGGTCGGCGATGGTGCGGGCGACTTTGAGGATGCGGTCATGGGCGCGGGCGGAGAGGCTCATCCGCTTCATGGCCATTTCGAGGGTGCGCTCGCCGGTGGCGTCGAGTGCGCATTGCTGGCGGATGGCGCGGGCAGGCATTCGGGAATTCACGCAGCCACGGGATCGCTGGATCTCGCGGGCCTGATTGACGCGCGTGCGCATAGCGGCGGAGGTTTCGGTTTCTTCGCCGGCGCGGAGCTCTTTGTAGGGGACGGCGGGGACTTCGATCTGGATATCGATGCGGTCGAGGAGTGGGCCGCTGATTTTTCCGAGATAGCGCTGGATGATGGCGGGAGTGCAGCGGCATTCGCGGGTGGGGTCGCCGTAGAAGCCGCAGGGGCAGGGGTTCATCGCGGCGACAAGCATGAACGTGGCAGGGAAGTGGAGTGTCATATTCGCGCGCGCGATGCTGACGAGCGAATCTTCGAGGGGCTGGCGCAGGATTTCAAGCACGTTGCGCGGGAATTCGGGAAATTCATCGAGAAAGAGAATGCCGTTGTGAGAAAGGCTGACTTCGCCGGGCCGCGGCATGCCCGCGCCGCCACCGATCATGCCGGCGTCCGAGATGGTGTGGTGCGGGGCGCGGAAGGGTCGGGACCAGAGGAGTCCGCTGCCGGGCTGGAGTGTGCCGGCGATGCTGTGGATGCGGGTTGATTCGATTGCTTCTTCGAATGCGAGGAGAGGAAGGATACCGGGGAGGCGTTTCGCGAGCATCGTTTTGCCGGAGCCGGGCGGGCCGATCATCAGGACGTTGTGGCCGCCGGCGGCTGCCACGAGTAACGCGCGGCGTGCGGTGGCCTGTCCGCGGACATCGCGAAAATCGGGTGCGGTGGAGGCGGCGGATTCGGGGGGCGGCGTGGCGCCCGCGCGCACCGGCGAGAATTCCTCCGGAGTTTTGAGCAGCGCCACGACTTCCGCGAGATGGCGAACGCCGAATGTGCGGACACCTTCGACGACCGCGGCTTCGGCGGCGTTATCGGCGGGAAGGATGAGGTTCTGGATGCCGTGCTCGCGCGCGCAGACGGCCATGGAAAGCGCGCCGCGAACGGGACGAATAGCGCCATCGAGCGAAAGTTCGCCGGCGCAGAGATGATGGTCGAGTCCTTTGAACGTGCCCATGGCGCCGAGGATGGCGAGGGCCATGGGGAGGTCGAAGCCGGAGCCTTCTTTGCGGACGTGCGCGGGCGCGAGGTTGACGGTGACAGCCTGGTTTGGGTAGCCGAAGCCGGAATTCATGAGGGCGGATTTGATGCGTTCGCGGCTTTCGCGGACGGCGGTGTCAGGCATGCCGACCAGCATGAAATCTTTGGCCATACCGCCGCGGTAGAGGTCGACTTCGACATCGACGGGGTGGGCGTCGATGCCGTAAACGGCGGCGCTGCGGGTTTTGAAGAGGGGCATGGTGGTAAGAAGTAGTGGGGCGGAGCGGAGTTTTTCTCAACAAAATGCTCAGGTGATTTCCTGGGCGAGTCCGATGAGGACCCCTTCTGGCCCGCGGATGTAGCAGAGCCGATATGCGTCTTTATACTGGACGACTTCGCCTGCGAGTTGCGCGCCGTGTTTGCTGAGCCTTTCGAGTGTTTCGTCGATGTCATCCACGGCGAACATCACGCGAAGATAGCCTAAAGCGTTGACGGGGGCGTTGCGGTGATCCGCGACGACAGGGGGTGTCAGAAAGCGAGAGAGTTCGATGCGGCCGTGGCCGTCGGGCATGCGCATCATGGCAATCTCGACGCGCTGGTCGCCGAGTCCAGTGACGCGCCCGGCCCATTCGCCTTCGATCGTGCCCCGCCCTTCGAGTTCGAGCCCGAGTTCGCGAAAGAAATCAATCGCCGCTCCGAGGTCATCGACGACAATGCCGACATTGTCCATCCGTTTGAGCGCCATGGGTCCAATCTACAAGGAAGGTTTGGGTGCATTCGCTTGAACGCGACTCGCGTGTCCGCTGGTGGGATAGTTCCGCAGGCCGGAAGGCCCTCTAAAAGAACATGCCGTGTTTCGCGGGTGTGAGGCGGCGGGATTCGTGGATGAGTTCGCCGTTCGGGGTGCGGTAGTCGACGGCGAAGCAGGACTGGTCTTCGCGCTCGCCGGGTTCGAAGACGGCTTTGGCGTTGACGCTCTTCAGGACGTCAATGGCGATGAAGTTGGGGAGGGGATCGCAGGTGACGCGGACCGTGCCATCGGAGTGGAGACCCGCGTCTTTCATCAGCTCAGAGGGGATGGCGCGTTCGCGGAATTGCGACATCTTCTTAACCCAGAGGATTTCGAGGTTGAGGACGAGTGCGGCAATGCAGGCCGCGGTGAAGAGAGTTTGGCGGTTGGTGTCGCGCAGGCGGAGCGCGGCGGCGCCGACGAGCCACGCGAGTCCAGCACTGGCAGTGTAGGTGAGGCGGCTCGGGACCTGGAGTTGGTAAGTGAGGA
>CAZPZE010000328.1:0-5508 GCA_964590625.1 uncultured Solibacteraceae bacterium | reverse complement strand
CGTGGCAGCCGGTAACCTACGATCCCGAGCTGAATCTGCTCTACGTGACAACCGGCGGCGCGAACCCGACGTTCAATGGCAAGAGCCGCAAGGGCGACAACCTCTACGCCAATTCGATTGCGGCGCTGAATCCCGATAACGGCAAGATGGCCTGGTATTTCCAGTTCACGCCTCACGACACGTGGGACTGGGACAATACGCAGAATCCGATTCTGTTCGATGCCGAGTTTCAGGGGCGGCAGCGGAAGATGGTGGGGATCGCGACGAGCAACGGTTACTTCTTCGTGCTCGACCGGACGAACGGCAGGAATCTGGTGACGGAGCCGTTTGTGGATTTTCCGAATTGGGTGCTGCGCAAAGCGCCCGATGGGCATCTGATTCCGAATCCAGCGAAGGAGCCCTCGATTGGGGGGACACTGATTGCGCCGGGCAAGGCGACGAACTGGCCGCCTTCGACGTTCGATCCGCAGACCGGGCTTTTTTACGTGGGGATGGCGCAGGGCTTCAACATCCTCTATACGGCGGATAACAGCGAGCGGCCGGAAGGTTATGCGGGGATCGGCACGGGACAGGGTCCGTATGGAAACGTGGGGGCGATCCGCGCGATCGATTATAAGACCGGCAGGATTCGCTGGAGTTTTCCGCTGCCCGCGAACGGCGTGCAGGGGCTGCTGAGTACCGCGGGACATTTGCTGTTCGGCAACGACACGGCGCGCGATTTCATGGCGCTCGATGTCGATACCGGCAAGCCGCTGTGGCATCAACAGCTCGCGGCGAATCCTTCGAACGGGCCGGAGACATTTCTGCTGGACGGGAAGCAATACGTTCTCACGGCTGCAGGCGATACACTTTACGCGTTCACACTGGGGGGAAAATGACACGACGGGATTTCGGAAAAATCGCCGCGGCGGCGCTGCCTGCGGCATCGGCCTTCGGGGCTGGACCGCATTCGGTGGTCGGCGGAGTGAAGCTCGGCGCGATCACGTTCAGCTTCCATGATCTGAAGCGAACGCCGGGGCAGGATTCGGTGGACGAGTGCATCTCGGATCTGCTGTACGCGGGTTGTCAGTTCTGCGAGCTGATGTCGAATGACGTGGAACCAGCTGGTCCGGGACGCGGCGCGGCGGCTGCGAATCCCACCGGCATTTCTCCACGCGAGGCGCTGCGCAACTGGCGAATCAATGCGCCGACCGAGCATTTCGAGGCGGTGCGAAAGAAGTTCAACGACGCCGGGATCACCATCTTCGCGTACACAGTGAATTACAACGCGCAGTTTTCCGATGAGGAGATCGCGAACAGCTTTCGGCATGCGAAGGCACTGGGGACGAACATCATCGCTACATCGACTACGGTGAGCATGGCGAAGCGCATTGTTCCGTTCGCCGAAAAGGCGGGGATGAACGTGGCGTTCCACGGGCACACGAACGTGAAGGATCCGGAGCAGTTCGCCGCGCCCGCGAATTTCGCCGCGGCGCTGGCGATGTCACCGCTCTACCGGATCAATCTCGATATCGGGCACTTCGTGGCGGCTGGATTCGATCCGGTCAGCTACATCCAGGAAAATCACGAACACATCACGCACCTGCACGTGAAGGATAAGAAGAAGAACGATGGACCGAATATGCCATGGGGTCAGGGCGACACTCCGTACAGGGAAGTTCTTCTGCTGCTGAAGAACAAAAAGTACGACATTGCCGCGATCGACGAGATGGCATATCCGGTCACCGTTCCGACACGCGAAGAAGTGAAGAAGAATGTGGACGATATGCGGGCGATATTGTCCTAAGCGGCGGCGGCTGATTTGTCGTCCGCCGACGGCCCGTACATGCCGGGGACGGCGACATCGTTCAGGCGATAGTAAACGCCCAGCTGTCCGCGGTGGTGGATGACGTGATTCATGACCACGTTACGGATCACAACGCCCTTCGGAAGCGTGAAGGCCTTGTGCCCGCCGAAAATCAGCGACCAGGGCTGCTGGAGTTCCTGATCCGAAAGTTGCGTGAGCGCGGCTCGGCCCTTAGCGACGTTTTCATCGAAAAACGACAGTAACTGCGCCTTCGAGGTCGCGACGTGGGGCTTCCAGTCGGCCGGAATTTCGAGATTTTCGGAACCCGGGAGTGCGGCAATCCAGGCGGGCATCTCCGCAATGTGCGCCGCGAGACGGCCGAGCTTCATCGATTTCGGATGCGGCTGGTATTCGAGCTTATCTTCAGGCAGGTTGGCGAGCAACTTGCGTGTGCTGGCCATCTCGTTATCGAATTCGGGTAACAGCATCTGACTGATTGACATCGTTGGGAGTCCTTTCTCAAAGGCGAGGATAACATCTTTTCTGCAGATACAGCGCATTGGATGCGCCCATGCAGAATACGGATGCGATAAGTTTGCGATTTACTGATCCGTCACAAACGGTGACGGATCAGTTCTCGCTTCATTGAAATACGCAAAGCGCGTTCGCGCGGTTCGATCGCATTCTGCCTAACCGGCAGGCTCGATTTCGATTTTCTTCTTTTCCGCGTCGAGCTTTTTGATGATGAAAGACCGAACCTGGCCGGGCTTCGGAACATCACGCTTCGAGGAAGAATCGCTGCCCGATGGACCCCCGCCGCCTTTCCATTTGCTGGCGAGCATGGAGGAGAGCTGCGAAAGATCCACGCTTTCGGTGCGCGTTTCCGTCTTCTGCTCCTGCGGGGCGAGGTTGTAGACCGCATGCACGCCCTCGCCGAGTTCGACGGTGACGCGGTTGCCCTTTACATCCGAAATGCGGCCGCTGACAGACTCGCCTTCCTTGTGTTCGGCGATGAATTCATCGACCGAAGTGGGCTGCAGTTGTTTCAGGCCAAGACGCAGGCGGCGTTTCTCGCGATCATTTTCGAGCACGATGGCTTTGACCACCTGGCCGACTTTGAGAACGTCCTGCGGATGATTGATGCGCTTGTCGTTGACGATGTCGCCGACATGGATCATGCCTTCGATTTCATCCGACACCTGAACGAACGCGCCGAACTGTTTGAGCTGCGTAACCGGGCCTTCGACGATCGATTCGACAGGGAACTTCTTCGCGACTTCATCCCAGGGATCGCCGAGCGCCTGTTTGAGGCCGAGAGCGATGCGGCGCTCCGTGGGATTCACGTTGAGGACGACGACTTCCACCGCTTCCCCGCCCTTCAGCAAATCGGAAGGCTTGCGCACCTTCTTCGACCAGGACATTTCGGAAAGATGGATGAGGCCGTCGAGACCGGGCTCGAGTTCGACGAACGCGCCGAAGTCGGTCACGCGCGCGACCGTTCCCGTTACGCGGGAGCCGACCGGATATTTCTCCGCGGCGAGCGACCAGGGATCGGGCTGAAGCTGTTTGAGGCCGAGCGAGATGCGCTGTTTGGCGGGATCGACTTTGAGGACCTTAACATCGAGTTCCTGGCCGATCGAAAGAACATCCGACGGCTTGTTGACGCGGCCGTGCGAGATATCTGCCACGTGCAGCATGCCATCGATGCCGCCGATGTCGATAAATGCGCCGTAGTCGAGCAGACTGCGAACCGTCCCGTGGATGATCGAGCCGACCTGCAGGTGAGAAAGCAGCTCCTGGCGGGCATGCGCGCGCTCTTCTTCGAGAACAACGCGGCGATCGACGACGACATCTTCCTTCTCGGTATCGAGCTTGATCACGCGGCAGGCGATTTCCTGGCCGACCATGGTCTGCATCTCGGGAACGTCGCGAGCGCCGGAACGTGAGGCGGGCATAAAGGCGCGGACGCCGACATCGACAGCGAGTCCACCTTTAATAACCTGCGTCACGACGCCGGAGATCGTCAGTTTTTCATCAAAAGCCCGCTGGAGCGAAGACCAGTCTTTGGGCCGTTCGACGCGAATTACCGAGAGCTGATAGAATCCCTCCGCATTGCGGCTGCCGACGGAAACCTGAACGGTGTCGCCTGGTTTGACGGGAATCGGCCCCTGATCGTCGCGCAGCGCGGAGAGGGGCAGGATGCCTTCGGTCTTCTGGCCGACATCGAAGAAAACGTCGTCGCCGTTGATGGCCACCACAGTCGCGGCAACGGTGGCCGCCACGCCCTTTTCATGCGCCGCTTCGTGTGCGTGGCTTTGTTCGAACTGGTTCAGGATATCGCCGAAAGAGCTCTCCGCCTCAGGCGGATTCTGCCCTTCCGTGTCGCGCACGTCCTCGTCGCGAACCGATGTAGAGGGATTGGACATGAGAATGAGAATTTACTCTAATATTGTGGCACAGGCTCCGTTGCGTTTTTGTTCACGCAAAGGGGCTTCCGAACACCTTTGAGAACGCGCGCGCGATAGACTGAGGGCAGTGCTCGTTTCGATCAGCAGTAATCCCGCGCGGCCTGCGTGGCTGCGTGCTCCGTCGCCCGGCGGACCGAACTATCGCGAGCTCAAATCGCTGATAACAGAGCTGAAACTCCATACGGTTTGCGAGAGCGCGGCGTGCCCGAATGTGGGCGAATGCTGGAATCAGCGGACGGCGACCTTCATGATTCTGGGGAACGTGTGCACGCGGCGTTGCGGGTTTTGCGCGGTGCAGAAGGGTGGTCCGCTGCCGGTGGATTACGACGAGCCGCGGCGGGTGGCGGAAGCGGTTTCGCTGATGGGATTGAAGTATGCCGTCGTGACGAGCGTGAATCGCGACGATCGCAAGGATGGCGGGGCCGAGTTATTCGCGCTCACCATTGAGGCCATTCGCCAGCGGATTCCCGATTGCCGCGTGGAAGTGCTGGTGCCGGATTTTCAAGGCAGCCGGCCGGCGATGAAGATCGTGATGGATGCGCGGCCGGATGTGCTGAACCACAATACCGAGACGGTGCCGCGGCTCTATCGGCAGGTGCGGCTGGGAGCGCGGTATGAACGGTCGCTCGATATGCTGCGGTACGCGAAGGAACTTTCGCCGCGGATACCGGTGAAGTCCGGGCTAATGCTGGGGCTGGGAGAGCTTCGCGAGGAAGTGCTGCAGGTAATGCGGGATCTGCGGGCGCACTCGGTGGATATTCTGACCCTGGGCCAGTATCTGCGGCCGTCGCCCAAACATTTGCCGATTGTGCGATATGTGCCTCCGGCAGAGTTCGATGAATATCGCGAGGCCGGGCGCGAGATGGGGTTTGCGCATGTGGAGGCGGGTCCGCTGGTGCGGAGTTCGTATCATGCGCATGAATCGCAGATTGCGGCGGCGGTAGTCTGACAGGCATCTCTTCCCATATGAATCATCTTTTTTCGCCGCTGAAGCTGCGCGGCACAACTCTTCGTAATCGAATTGCTGTTTCGCCAATGTGCCAGTATTCGTGCGAAGACGGTTTCGCGACGGACTGGCATCTGGTGCATCTTGGCAGCCGCGCGGTGGGCGGTGCGGCGCTGGTCATTATGGAGGCGACCGCGGTTTCGCCTGAAGGCCGGATTTCGCCGCAGGATCACGGCATCTGGCTCGACACCCATATCCCGAAGCTGAGGCAGATTACGGATTTCATCCATAGTCAGGGAGCGCTCGCG
>CAZPZE010000327.1:0-2337 GCA_964590625.1 uncultured Solibacteraceae bacterium | reverse complement strand
TCTCCGTCGCCAGCACGCTGTGGATGTATTCGGCGACTGCCCTCACGTCCTCCGGCGTCATGCTGAGCGCGGGCATTCCCGAAGCCTTCATCGAGCCCGCGATGATCGGCGCAATCAACTCCCCGTGCTGATCGCTCAGCGCAATCTGCGATCGCAGCAGGCTCGTTCCGCCCTGCAGATTGCCGCGCAGATCGGCGCCATGGCACTTCTGGCAATCCACGTCATAGAGCGTTTTGCCATGCGCAATCTCCACCGGATCTCCCGGCGGCCGCTGCTGTGCCGGAAACGTCGCGGTGGCGCGGCTGCCCCCGCCGCGTCCCTGTCCGGCCGCTGGAACTGTCTGCAATGCGAAAATCGCGGCGCCGGAAACCGCCGCCACCACAAAACTCTGCATTCGGTTGCGCATAAATGAGGAAAGGCTGGGATCGTTCTCGCGACCCCAGCCCTATTCTACTGACACTTCCGCGCAGCTCACCGTTACGTTCCCCACATCACCAGTTGTGCCGCTCCTCCCGCCACGGGTCGCCCCGCATGTGATATCCATTCCGCTCCCAGAAACCCGGCCGGTCCGCCTCCACCAGTTCGATCCCGGAAATCCACTTCGCGCTCTTCCACGCATACAGCCGCGGCACGATCAGCCGCGCCGGACCGCCATGATCCACCGAAAGCTCCTCCCCATCATGATGCGTTGCCACCAGCGCGTCTTCGGCCAGCAGATCGGCGAGCGGCAAATTCGTCGTGAAGCCGTTGTCGTATCCGTGCACGATCGCAAACCCCGCCGTCCCCGCCGCGCCGCCTGCCCGCTCCAGCAGTTCGCGCGTCGCGACTCCCTCCCACACATTCCCCAGCCGGCTCCATCGCGTGACGCAATGGAAATCGGAGAAAACCCGCACACGCGGCAGCGCGTTGAACTCGCGCCACGTCCACTCAACTGCGTGCCCCACCAGCCCGAAAACCCGCAGCGTCCAGCTCTCCGCATCGATCTGCGGCGCGCCCCACGCATCCAGAACCGGCCATTTTTTCGTGCGCTGCTGACCCGAGGGAATACGATTTTCCCGCCGCGTATCCGGGCTCACGATGACGTCCGGACCCGCATCCTCCGGCCGCAGAATCCACTCCTGTTGTGTCTTCGATTGGTCCATGAAAAAGCTCATGCGTGGGTGCAGAACTACTGGTGAAAAAATTGCTCTCTTACCAGCTTGTGCTGCGCTACCATATTAACCAGCTTTCCACGAAGCGGTATCGGGGATCAGAATGACCGCCCACAGGCGCGCAGGTACGAGCATCCGCACACGATGCGTTATCGGTGTGTCGGCGCAGATTTTTGCCGGCCTGTTCCTTCTCTGCCCCTCCGCCGCTCCGCAAAGTCTGATGCATGACGCCGACGCCGTGGATGAAGTCAATCTTCTTCCCACCGACGCCGCCGTCCTCGATATGGAGGAGGTCAAGAAAGATCTCCCCTGCGTCGTCACCCCTGTGAAACCCGTGATGGGTTTCGACATGAAGTTCCATTCGGGATACGAAATTTCGATACCACTCAAGGAACTCGCCGGCAATGGCGAAACCCTGACTATCGTCTTCTCCGTCGCCGCCGATTCGGACAAAGACCACCCGCGCTATTTCTCTCAGAAATTCAAAGTGCCGCAGATCGATGACGACGCCGGCGGCAAAACCCTGCTCGACGGGGGATTCGACGTCGGCGAAGGAAGCTATCACGTCCGCTGGCTTATGCGCGACCGCCAGGAGCGCGTCTGCTCGGACAAGTGGGACGTCACCGCTTCCCTTTCCGGCCGCGATCAGGACATCAAAATGACCATCCCGGCGAGCGATATCGAAGCCGCCGACGACCAGTTCTTCCGGCCCGAGCCGCCCGTCGCCCGCAAGCCGCAGGGCGATCCGCTCAAGGTCAAAATCCTGATCAACTACGCTCCCCAGAAAAGCGCCGCCGCGGCCATGAGCCCGGTCGATGCCAGCGCGCTTGTTTCCATCCTCCGTACCATCGCCCGCGAGCCGCGCATCATGAAGTTCAGCATCGTCGCCTTCAACCTCAATGACCAGCGGGTCGTCTACCGCGCGGACGATCTCGACGAGATCAATTTCCCGGAGCTGGGCAAACAGCTGGCCTCCGTAAAGCTGGGCATGGTCGACTTTAAACACCTTGCCGATCCCCACAGCCCCACCGAATTCCTGAGTCATCTCGTGCAGTCCGAGCTCGCTGGCAACCCTGCCGACGCGGTCATCTTCGCAGGGCCAAAAGCCTTTATTGATCAGCCGGTTACGATGGATGACCTCAAGGAAATTGGCAACATCAGTTACCCGGTCTTCTACATGAACTAT
>CAZPZE010000326.1:0-4194 GCA_964590625.1 uncultured Solibacteraceae bacterium | reverse complement strand
ATGGCGGCGCGGCCCAAAGAAGTCTCTTTCGAGGGGCCCGAATTCGGCGGCGGTCACGGCGCGTTTACCTGGGCCGTTCTGCAGGGGCTCTCCGGGGATGCCGACGAAAACAAAGATGGCTTCGTCTCCGCCGGCGAACTGATCGATTTCGTGAGTGACGATGTTTCCAGGTTGACGAAGCGAAAACAGCATGCGCGCGATTTCGGCAATATGGATGGCGCGGCGAAGCTCGCGGATCTTTCCAAACCCGGTATCGAGCTTCCGAAGTCGTAAAGCAGCCTGGTTAGGGTGCTGCTTTCTCGTTCCGTATTCACGCTGGCGCCCACTTCTGTCATTCCGCGAAACAGGGCTTACAGCAGTTCGTACAGGACGTGGATGGTGGTCGCAGCAGCGACAGACCGGGATACTCCGGACACGCGTCCCTGCAATAAAGCGAAGGTGAGACGGTCAGTGGATACTTGTCGGGCTTGCCTGCTTTGCGTTCAGGTCCGACCCCTCAGTATGCGGCGGATTGAAAGCAGGGCGCGCAATTTCCCTCCGCGCAACGCGCTCTGCAGCCGCTGAGATTTCCCTCCCCGGTACTGGAAAGGCGAGCTGGCCGTTAAAGGCGTGACCCGGCGCCCTTTTGCAAACGCAGTCCGATGGCGGCTTCGACCCTCTGCCCGGGCGCCTCAATGAGTTGCTCCTGGCGATTCGCCCCCCGGACAATCCTAAACGCTAAGATCGCGCCAGGCCGCGCGCCTGCGCGATTTTTTCCAGCGATTCCTTCAGCCGGGCCTTCAGCGGAGCCGCGGAGTTATCGGCTGCCAGGTTCTTCAACTCACGCGGGTCTGTCTGGTAGTCGTAGAGTTCTTCGCCTTCGGCGCCGCGCTCCCAGAACGTGTAGCGATAGCGCTCGGTGCGGATCGAGTAGCCGGCAGCGTGTTTACCCTGCGCATTGCGGTCGACCTGAGAAATTGCCGGGCGGTCCCACGCAGCATCCGGGCGGTTGAGCAGCGGAACCAGACTGTCGCCATGCAATCCGGAAGGAACATCAGCGAGACCACACAATTCGGTGATGGTGGGATAAAGATCGAGATGCTCGACGGTACGGCGGCAGACCTTGTTTGAATTTCTGACGCCGGCGCCGGCGAAAACTACGGGAACACGCACCGATGGATCAAACAGCATCTGCTTCTGCCACTGGCCGTGCTCTCCGAGATGCCAGCCATGATCCGCCCAGAACACGATGGTCGTGTTGCCCGCAAGACCCAGACGCCGGACGGCATCGAGAAGCCGGCCGATCTGCGCATCCAGAAAGCTGGCGGCCGCGTAGTAGGCGCGCATCGCTTCACGATGCTGTCGATCATTCATGCCCATGTTCGGCTGCTGAGTTGTATACGCCCAGTGCGGCGCGATCTGCATTTCCGAAGGATCGAAAGGCGGCACATCGATCCGATTCAGATCGTAAAGATCGAAATATTTCGAGGGCACGATCCAGGGAACATGCGGCTTGTAAAAGCCTGCGCCGAAAAACCATGGATCGTTGCGATGTTTTTCGAGGCTCTGGATCGTGGCGTCCGCGACGAGGTAGTCCGTATGCTGGTTGTCCCCTGCTTCGGATTTGTGGTAGGCGATCGTCGCGCCCAGGCTTCTTCGCGTCCCCTTTGCGCGTGCGGCAGCCGCAGCCGCCGCCTGACCCGGCGCGAGGAAAGTGAGAAGATCTTCTTCCTTTGTGTGATCGACACCGGCAGGGTTCGCGGTTTCATTCCAGCTCGGTGGATCGTCCAGTCCCGCCGTCCCGATATCACCGGGATTTCCGTAATGATAGATTTTTCCCGCCCTGGCGGTGAAATACCCATTCCGCTGAAAGACCTGCGGAAGCGTGACGACGTCAGGAAGAGCCTTGCGGAAGTGAGTCGTCAAATCCCAGACTTTTGTTGTATCCGGAGCAAGGCCCGTCATCAGGGAGCTGCGCGACGGGCTGCACCAGGGGTACTGGCAGTAAGCGCGCTCAAAGCGAACGCCGGAACGCGCGAGCTTATCGATATTCGGCGTCCGGACCACCTGGTTTCCGTAGCAACCGACGCGGGTACACAGGTCATCGGAAGCAATGAAGAGGACGTTCCGCTTCTTTGGCGCCGCACGGACAATCCTGGGAAGGCCCAACAGTCCGGTCTTCAAAAACGTCCGGCGCGTGCGGCGCGCCTCGGCGGTCTTCCGATTGATCTCTGGCTGGAACTCGTTCGACATGGATGTCCTCTTTGTTTCTATCGTCGAAGCCACGCGGGAACCAGTTTATCTGAACAGCTGTTAGCGGCGAAGAAAGAACACCATGGTGATTGGCATCAGGAGCGGCAGGTGGAGATCGAATCCATGCGTGCCAATTCAGCGGACGCTAAGATGAGACGTTCGTGAAGCGCAAATCGCAAAACGCCGGGAGAACGACAGCGTACATGTCAGTCGCAGTTCCCGGAGGCCGACTCAGGATGCTGGAGGATCGCGTCAGGACCCTCCTCCCGCTGGAGTACCAGGAGCGTTACAACGAAGTCGCACCTGTTTCGATGGGCTCCGCCGGGCTGAAGTATGACGGCAATGGCCGCGTCGCATGGGATGAAATCTGGGGCAGTTTCTGCGATCTGGCGATGGCCGGCGGGCCGCCGCATAAGGGTTCGCTGCTGGAGCCTGGCTCGGAAGCGGACATCGGGCAGCAGCCCGGCGATTTCAAGAGAGTAGTGGAGGAGATCTGCCGCGGCATCCGCATGGTGACGGAACTGGCGGTCAGTCCCTCGCCGAATCCCGGATGGGTGCAGGTGGGCTGCGATACCGATACGATGGCGAACTGGCTCGTCCGCGCGGTCGTGATGGAAAACGTCTCGGCGTGGCGCGAAGATTCCGTGCTGGAATTGCCGGCGGGTCCACGCTACCGGATCGAGAAAGAAATCAAGAACGTTATCACGGTGATTGCGAAAACGTGCCATTACTTCGCGGATCATCTTCGCTCCGGACAGCAGCGGGCGATCGGCGTGCTTTTTCAGGAAATGGATGCGGAATCGCCGCTCGTGCAACCCGCAGTCGCCGGTCACGGGTTCGAGCCCTCCCGGCATGACGCGCTGAGCGCCAGCATCGCGGAAGCAATTGAGCGCTCCACCGGGTTGCGCCGCGCGGGAAAAGAATATGCCGGATGGCTGGGCATCGCATGCCCGAGCATCCGTACAGCAATTTCGATGATGCGGCTGCTCTCCGCGGTCAACGTGCTCTCCCGCCGGGAAGACACGATTCTCTACGTGCCGGTGAACCCCGCGTCCGATCCGTCGGGCGGCATCGTTGCGAATGCGGTAGTTGAGATTTCCCGGCTCATCGAAGCCGCGTAGAGTTCTTTTCGTGCTGTCTGGCGCAGACTGGCTGCGCCGAATGCCTCACTCGCCATTCGCACGAGCCACAACCCCAGTCACAGTAACCGCGACTTGCGGCAGCGCAATTGCCCCCTGACATCCGAAGGAGCTTTTATGAAATTTCAATTACCCGGCCTGGCGGTGGGAATTCTGGCTGTCGCGGCTTCGTTACTGGCCCAGCAGGGGCCTGGCATGAATATGCGAATGTACAATCCGTCGACCGAGAAGACGATTAAGGGCGTCATCGAAGACGTGACCGCCGCTTCGCGGGGTTCCATGATGATGGGAACCCATCTTTCGGTGAAGACCGCGGACGGGCTCGCGACAGTCGCGCTCGGTCCGGCTTCGTTTATTTCATCGAGCGGCTTCAAATTCGCGAAAGGCGATTCGGTCGAGATCACCGGTTCCCAGGTCACGATGGGCGGCGCGGAATGGATCATCGCACGCGAAGTGATAAAAGACGGAAAGACTCTCACGCTTCGCGACAAGGATGGAAATCCGAAATGGGCGGGCGGAATGATGGGGAGAGGCGGCCGCGTGGGCCAATAGCCGAATGGCTGCGCCAGAATAAATGATGTAGAAGGCGTAAAATCCGGAGCAGGCGGGCGGAGTTGAGCGATACTGAGGTCCGCGGAGCTACCGGTCTGACCTCAGCAGAGGCGGCGGCACGGCTCGCCGAGTTCGGACCGAACAAAGTCGCGGAAGAGCACGAACATCCACTGAAGGCGATTTTCAGCAAGCTGTGGGCACCCGTCCCCTGGATGCTGGAAGCGACGATCGTGCTCGAAATGCTGCTTCACAAGAGCGTTGAAGCAATCGT
>CAZPZE010000325.1:0-3224 GCA_964590625.1 uncultured Solibacteraceae bacterium | reverse complement strand
GTCAGCAGATTGTTGAAGTCGTGCGCTACGCCTCCCGCCAGCAGACCGATGCTCTCGGCCTTCGCGGCCTGGCGAAGACGTTCTTCGAGACGCCGGTGCTCGGAAAGATCGAGAACCCACGCCATCCACGGCGTCGCGCGGCCCTGCTCGAATGAAATGACGCCGACCATCACCGGCACGGTGTGTCCGTCGGCTGCGATGAGCGCTTTCTCATAGGGATCGGTGAAGCCGCGCTCGGCGAGCTGCACGCGGGCCCGGTCATCGGCGGCGATAAACTCCGGCGGGGTGAGGACGGCGAAATCGATTTTGCCGTTTCTCAGATCGTCGCGCGTGAAGCCGAGCATCCTCAGGAAACCGTCATTGGCCTCATGGGCAATCAAATCGGCGCCCGAGACCACGCCGATGATGTTGCTGTCGAACAGACGCCGCAGCCGCGCTTCGCTGCCTCGCAGCGCTTTCTGCGTTGCGCGCAGAGACGTGACGTCGGAGTAAGTCGCAATCGCGGCGGAGCTTTCGATGGGGCGCGCATTCACCATCAGGGATCGCGCGGAGCCATCCGGGCGCAGCACGTCGATCTCTTCATTGACGATGGTGTCGTTGTTCCGCAGTGCTCGCTCGAGCGGCCAGTTGCCCGGACCCAGCGGATCCCCGGCCAGAGTCCTGCCGGCAATAGCGTTTTGATGGAACGGAAGATCGTCGCCCGGGCGCAGTTGCGCGCTGTGGATTTCCATCGCGGCACGGTTCGCCAGTTCCACTTTCCCTTCGCGGGTAGCGATGACGACGCCCACGGGCAGGTCGCGGACGATCACGTCCAGCCGGTCACGCTGCGCCTGTGCTCGCGCTTCGGCCTCCTTCGCCAGAGCGGCTGCCCGCAACGCCGCCGCCTGCGCTTCCCGCATGGCGCGAATCACAAGACAGACCGCGAGGGCGGCCAGGATAAACATGATGCCCGCCCATCCCCGCGCGGCGGGAGCGGTTCCCGAGGTGAACAGGGTATCTTCCAGCGCGAATGTCGCAATCACCAGCAGGGCGCTGGTCACCAGACCGGGCACGAAGCCGCCGTACCATGCGCTCAGCAGGACTGCCGGAATGAACGAGACCCAGGGCGCGCTCTGCCCAACATAGGGCTTACTGACCATCGGCAAAGCAATGCCTACGCCGACAGCGAGGACGGCAACAGCGTAAGAGCGGACGCGTGAGTTGGCTTTTACCATTTCGCTTGGCGCGTGCTGTCCGTTCTCTCTGGTCGGCGTGTGGAGGTCTTCACTCTTTTTAGACGCCCCTTCGTTGGCCGGGTTTCCGAATGCTCCACCGAAAGCCCGTGCGCGTTGCTATCGTGCTGCCGCCTGGGTGGGATTTCGCTCAGGATATCAGATTCTTCAATGCTTCCCCAATGGGCCCCGGCTCAGTGCGGTGATCTCTGAAAATCCCCGTACCCCGGACTTTCGCACCCCGTGGCCCGCCAGGTCACAGGCGGAACCAACTCCGCAGATGTTTCGTAATAAGCTACTGGATATCAAGGGTATACGGGTCCAATGCTGCCGCGGCCGGCGGCAAGGGCCCCGGCGGCGTGACGTTTTCGCGGCTGGCGCGTCTATGGAAGTGCCGGGCCGCGTGCCCGCAATCAGTCCGGTGCGGGAGGAAGACAGGATGTATCAGGCCGCAGAAACGGTATCGAGAACTTTGGCGCCGCCTTTAGACGAGACCGGTCTCATCCGGGCAGCACAGAATGGCGACCAGGATGCTTTCGAGCAGCTGGTCCGCGAGTACGACCAGAGCGTGCTCCGCATCGCCATGAACATTCTGCGCTCGCCGGACGAGGCGCGCGATGTCTATCAGGAAGCGTTCCTCAAGGTTTACCGGAATCTCGGCTCTTTCCGTTTCGATTGCTCCTTTCATACCTGGCTTTACCGCATTGTGACGAACATTTGCCTCGACCATCTGCGCCGCCGCAAGGTGCGGAAGGAGGAATCAACGGCGGTGGAGACGCCGGAGGGCGTCGTGGACCGGATCGCGCAGGTCAGGGAAGAAGGCGCGCATTCCGACCCCGAGCGGCAGACCTGGAATCGCGAGCTCTCGGGCGGCATTGCGCGGGCGCTGGCGGCTCTTACGCCGCGCGAGCGTACCGTTTTCGAACTGCGCCATTATGAAGGCTTGCGGCTGCGGGCAATCGGTGACATGATCGGGACCACGGAAGAGGCCGCCAAGAACTGCCTGTTCCGGGCTACGCAGAAAATGAGAATGAGTCTGGAAACATTCGTATGACCTGCATGGACGCCACAAAGGAGATTCCGAACTACTGCTACGGAGAGATTTCTTCGGAAGCAGAGGAAGCGCTCGAATCCCATCTGGAAGGCTGCGAAACCTGCCGGACGGAACTCGCGAGGCATCGCAAATTCCTCGAGCTTCTCGAAGAACGCGAGCCGATGCTGGACGCGGGGCTGCTCGTCGAATGCCGGAATGATTTCAGCCGGGCGCTCCGTCGGGAGATTGCGGCCGAAGAGCAGCATGGAGCAGGTTGGCGCGGATGGCGGCGGTTCACGCAGCGGGTACATAATTTCGCTCATGTCAACATTCCGTTCCGCGTTCCCGTAGGCGCAATCGCGCTGGTGGCTCTGGGTTTTGTGGGGGCGCGTTACACGCCGGAAAAATTTGGCGGCGTGCGGGCGGCTGTGGCGGCGCCGATGTTTTCGAGCGTGCGCTCGGTGGAGCCGGGCGCAGGCGGGCAGATCCAGATCGCGGTGGATGAAACCCGGCGGCACGTTGTATCGGGCTCCGTGCAGGATCCGCGCATTCAGGAACTGCTGGTCAGCGGTGTGACGGATGGTTCGAATCCGACGGTGCGGTTGCAGTCGATTCAGGTGCTTCATCAAGCGTCGGCGGAAAACAACGCTGATGTTCAGATGGTGCAGCAGGCGCTGCTCGGCGCGCTGGAGCACGATCCCGCTCCGGGAGTCCGGCTCAAGGCGCTCGAAGGGCTGAAGCCTTACGCGACGGATGTCACGGTGCGGGCTTCACTGGCTCGCGTTCTGCAGCAGGACCAGAGCCCCGCGGTGCGCGCGCAGGCGATCGACCTGCTGGCCGCGCATTCGGACGGTTCACTGATCGGTGTTCTCCAGAATGTGGTGCAGACCGAGGACAACGAATACGTCCGTGCGCAGATTGCCCATATGCTGGAGCAGTTCCGGGCGTCCGTCGGGACGTATTGAGTGGCCCGGCGTCGA
>CAZPZE010000324.1:0-5389 GCA_964590625.1 uncultured Solibacteraceae bacterium | reverse complement strand
TGTTTTCGGCCGATAGCTTTGGGGCTGCCGCCGGGGGCCGTTAGTATCGGCGCGATTCACAATCGCGCGCAGGGTGCCTGACCCGCGTGCCGGGATCAGAGGGTGGGAGGCGGCGGCGTCCAGAGGGGTTCGCCGGCGTCGTTTCGCACATAGATCACGTTTCTGCCGACGGTGACCTGGCGGGCGAGGACGATGTCGGTGTCGCCGAGGCGGGTCAGGGATCCGACGATGCGGACGTCGTCACCGGCTGCGATGTTGATCTGAAATTCGGTGACGAAATCCATCGGGGCGATGTAGATGTCGGTTTTGCGGTTATTCACTTTGGCTTCGAGATGGAGGCCGGGCAGTGGGTTGTCTGGAGGCAGTACGTGTACGGCGGTGACGGCTACGTCGAAATCGACGATTGTGTTGGGATTCCAGGCGGCAGGGCACGCGAGGGCCGTAATGAAGCACAGGGAGAAAGCGACGCTCTTCATAATGTTCACCTCGGTGCGGCTGGCGCAACCCACATGCCCGGGGTGGGCGGCGCGTAAGTGCAGGAGTTATCAAAACATTTGATCCGACAGGCTGGGTCTGGCAGCGCAGGTTGGGTGGACAGACGCACGGATCCGCTGTGTGAATTGACGCTCATTGGGGCTCCGGTTGCGAGCAGGAGCAGCCAATGCCAAAATTCGTGCTGCTCCTGGTGGTTACGGAGCTTGTGTTTTCGTGTGCCCTGAGGGCCGCGCCAGGTCTGGTTGCCGTCAATCCTTCGAGCGGCAGCGGCCAGAGTCAGGATTTCACGGTGACCGTTTCTGATTCGCTCGGGGCCGCGAGTATCACCTATATCGACTTACTGATCAATACGTCTCTCGATGGACAGAACGCCTGCTGGATCTATTTCGATCATGCGGGCAAACAGCTCCATCTGGCCGGCGATTCGGGATGGGGCACGAGCAATACGCATTGCTCGGCGAGCCTCGATTCGGCGAGCGACAACGGTAACACCGCGACGCTGGCGGTAAAACTTACCTTCAACTCGAACTGGACGGGTGTAAAAGGTATCTGGGCAGCGGCCGGGGACGGTGCGGGGAATAACAGTGGCTATCAGCAGATGGGGACATTCGATGTGGGGAGCGCCGCGGGGCCTGTGCTGACGATGAGTCCCACGTCCGGGAGCGGGTCCGGCGGGACATTCACTTTTACCGCGACAGGGCAGGGGGGCACAACGAACCCGGCTGTCGAGAATGTTCTGATCAACTCGTCGGTGAGCGGGGCGGGGGCGTGCTGGATGTTCTTCAACGGACAGTTGTGGCTGGCGGATGATCAGGGGGCGAACTGGAGTACGGCGCCGGCGGGGCAGTCCTTGCAGAACAGCCAGTGCACGGTTTCGTCGCTGCAGGATCTGAGCAGTGGGAATGCGGCGAGCTTTCAGGTAACGATCGCATTCAGCGCGAGCTTTGCGGGAAATAAGAACGTGTACATGTATGCGGCGAATCAGGCTGGGGCGAACACCGGGTATCAGATGGAGGGGAACTGGACAGTGGCGGCGACGTCCGCGAATCACTCCGTGACTCTGAACTGGGGCGCCAGCACGACGCCTTCGGTGACGTATAACGTTTATCGGGGAACGGTGTCAGGCGGGCCGTATTCGAGGATCAATCCGTCGCCGGTGAGTGGGCTGAGCTATGTGGATACCGCAGTCTCGGCGGGACAGGTTCTTTACTACGTGGTTACGGCGGTGAGTTCGACTAACGGGGAGAGCGCGTATTCGAATCAGGCGGTGGCGACGATTCCTTCGAATTAGTGAGTGTTCGTCGGGGGTACCATTTTCTTAGTGGGCCACCGATGAAACACAGATTTAAGGGCAAACTGCTTTTCGTGATCGCCTGCTGTTTTCCTCTGTTGGCCGCCGAGCCTGTGCTCGTTTCGGTCAGTCCGGCGGACGGGGCCGGTGAGATGCAGGATTTTGTGGTGACGGTGTCCGATCCGATGGGGGCTTCGGATATTGAGTATGTGACGCTGGCGATTTATGGGGCTGCTGATGGACGGAACGAGTGCCGGATTGGTTTCGATTACGTGCATGAACGGATTGAGAGCAGGAGCGATTGTTCGGCGGCGCTGGTTTCGTTGAATGCCAATGGCGAAGATGTGACGTTTACCGTCCGTGTTATTTTCCCTTCGAAATGGGCAGGAGAGAAAGAGGTATGGGCCGCTGCGGGTGATCTTGCGGGCAATCAGACCGCCTATCAATTGATGGCTACGGCCGCGCCCCGGCAGCGGGAGAGCTGGGGCGTGCCGGCAAGGGTCCACAGCGCGACTCTGCGGTGGGCTCCCAGCACCACCCCCGATGCGAAGTACAACGTCTATCGGGCGAACCAATCGGGGGGCCCGTACTCGAAAATCAATTCCTCTGCGATCGAGCGGACCAGCTACGTTGATTTGTCTGTGTTCGGCGGGCAAACGTACTACTATGTCGTGACCGCGGTGAGCGCAGATAACGTCGAGAGCGCGTATTCGAACGAGGCGGTTGCGGTGATCCCTTCGAACTAGTCTAGCGGGATTCAGGCCATGTCGGAAAGATGAAGAGGCGGCTTTTTTCGTCTTCCGGGAGGAGCCAGATGGCGCCTTTGAAGATGGTCATGGCTTCGCGGGTGAGGGAGGCGCCGCGGTCGGTCTTCCCGGCTTTGATGCGGCGGAGGAGTTGGAGAGAAGGGAAGTCGAGGAAGTCGATGGCGCCGGAGTGGTCGGCGAGGCCACCGGAGGCGATGAGGCGGTTGCCATCGAATTTCATGTCCTGATAAGCGTTGCCGGTGGAACTGGCGACTTTACGGATCAGGTTGCCGCGGTGGTCCCAGAAGTAGAAATCGCGGCTGTCCCAGTTGCCGCCGATGATGTATTCGGGAGTGACGGCGATACAGCCGATGTGATCGGGGACGGAGAACTGGAGTTCGAGGGCGAGCGTTTTTTTGTTGCGCTTCTGGATGATGGCGGTGCTGTTGGCGCGGTATTCGGCTACGGGGATCCAGATGGAATCGTCGTCGGTGGCGATGCCGCCGGCGTGGAAGCGATCGCCGTCCTGCAGTTCGATGCGGCGGAGCTCGCGGGCGTCTTCGAGGAGGAATTCGTGGAGATAGCCTTTGCGGCCGGGGGTATCGACGGAGGTTACCCAGAGATGGACGCCGTCGGTATCGATGCCCTGGACGTGATACGTGGAGGTGCGGAGTTCGAGGATCTTCGCGGCGTCAGAGGCGTTGAGGATTCCTGGCGTCTGGGCGTGTGCGACAAACGCCAGGAAGAAGAGAAGCATCACGCCGCGCGGAAGCGAGGCGGCAGGCGCGAAGGCCCGCCCCGGGTTTACCTGGTTGGCCACGTTTCGAAGGGGGCTTTCGGCATTTTGTGGCCCCAGGCCTCGGGGCCCCAGCAGCGTGTGCCGACGAGAGGTTCCGTCGTGCTGGTGTTTTTCAGTTTGATGCCGCCGGTCCTGGAAGCGGCATAGGGGATGACGAATTCGTCGTCGAGCGGTTCGCCGAGGCGGATGCCGGATTTCACTTCGACCTTGTGTTTGCCGATCGTGCCCTGGCCGTGGCTGAAGTGGATGATGCAGAGAGCGGCGGGGCCGGTCAGTGTGGTTTCGGCGCCGGGGGCGAGTTCGAACTGGCGGAGGCTGAAGAGCTCGTCGCCGTTCGGCTTGCCGTAGACGCGCCATTCGTCGTGGAAGCCGCCCTGGCTCGCTTCCTTATCGACAACGGGCATCAGCAGGTGCTTCTCGACGATGTACGGATCTTTGTTGCGGGCCATGTCGATATCCGACACGAGGCGCTGCACGCGGTCTTCGCCTTCGAGTCCTTCGGGGAGGTGGCGGAAGAGGAGATCCTGGCCGAGGAAGACTTCGCCTTCGGGCGCGAGGACGTGGGACTGGTAGAAGCGGAAATCGTCGAGATCGCGCTGGGGTTCTTCAGTGTTGACGGCGGCGGGTCCGTGCAGGATGCGGGTGGGGGTGAGGAAGCCGGTGCCCATGCGGACGAGGAAATTACGGGCGTGGCTGCGAATGTGGTTGTCTTTGCCCGCGATGAAGTCGCGGACGAAATCGGCCATCATGTCTTCGGTGACGTAATCGAGCAGGCCGACGGAGGTGTGCCAGTCATTCTTATAGCGCTTGTTACGCCAGGGGTTGAAGTTGTAGGCCTCCGGCTTCCACGGGTGCATGTGGTGCCCGAGCGGGTAGAGGTTGTCGAATTCCTTGTTGTAGAAACCCGTGCCTTTGAGGGTACGATAGAGGGGGCCGACCATGAAGTCCGGCGCGCCGTGAACGGCGGCATTCATGGGGATAAGGTATCCATCGGGGTGGTGGAAGTGGCAGAGGCCTTCGCCGTGAATGCCGTTACCGGTGTCGGCAAGGATGGCGCTGCCGTTCCAGCGTTCGTCGATGGCCCAGCCGTGCGGACCTTCGGGGAAGTAGTCTTCGTCGACGAGTTCGAGGTTTTTGCCGGGGAGGCAGAACTTACGGCCGACGAAGCTGGGGAAGCAGCGGAGGACGCCGCCACCGGCTTCGGAAGCTGACTGGACGGCGGATGCGGCGCCGTCTTCTACGATGGAAAGGTTGGACCGATAGAGCTTTGCGTTCAGTGCTTTAGGCATGGTTTCGCCCTATTGTACGAGATGTCGTGGCTCTGGGGCGAGACACAGGTGCACACGGATTTCGCTTGACGATATTCTAAAGAAGGAATAATGACCTCATTGACTATCAATCTACCGGAGGAGCAGAATGTAGCCCTCGCTGCAAGAGCGCGTGCCTGCGGAATGTCCGTTGAAGAATACGCGCTTCAGGTGATCCAGCGCGATATCGCGCCCGAATGGCTACGGAAATCGTGGCAAGAGGCGAGGGAATCAGGGGCGGATCGGCTTTCCATGGATGAGATCGATGCCGAAATTTCGGCGGCGCGCAAGGCTCGCCGCGTGATTCCGGGACAGCCGACTCTATGATTCGTGTTGTTCTCGATGCGAACATCATTGTTTCCGCTCTTCTCGATCCTTTGGCGCCGCCGGCTCAAATTTTTGGTGCGGCTCTCGATCGTACCGTTGAACTGTGTGTCAGCGGCGATGTCTATGCCGAATACGAGGAAGCCCTTCGTCAGCCGGGGTTCCGGTTTTCCGCGGATACAATCGCGGCGACGTTGCGATCCATTCACGAGAAATCGTTTTGGGTGAGAACGCCTGAGAGAGTGCAGGCCTGCGACGATCCGGTGGACAATGTTTTCCTGGAGTGTGCGGAGGCAGCGGAGGCGAACTACCTGGTGACAGGAAATCTTCGACACTTCCCGCCGAGGTGGAACAATACGCGTGTGGTGCCGCCGTAGGGGCCTTTTGGGTTCGGCCACGGATCAACACAGATTTCAGGAGTGAAGTT
>CAZPZE010000323.1:0-10637 GCA_964590625.1 uncultured Solibacteraceae bacterium | reverse complement strand
ACCCGTGTTCATCACAAACGCCAGGTTTTTCTGACCGAAAGATCCGAACGACAGAGCCACGCTCGCATGCATCGTGTCCGTCGGCTGAATCGGCGTGAACTCTACCCCGCCGCCAACGTTCGTATACCAGCGGTCCGCCGGCGCCCCGGGGCCGTACGTCACTTTCAGATCCTGCATCATCAGGTTCTGCGGTACCGTCGCCGACTGCCACAGTCCGGTCGCCGGATCGGCGACAGGCACGCCGTCGAACGTGATACCGAGCGATCCAGGCGCCGAGAAACTGCTGGCCTCACCGGCCCAGCCCTGCTGGATTCCATTCAGAAGAATGGAATATTTCGTGGCGCCCGTCTCTCCATATCCGATCACGTTTGCGCCAGGCGTGGACTGAATCATCTGCGCCCCGCCCGCCACAGGTCCTGCGGCGTCTATCTGTTTCCGGTCCAGCACGCGAACTGTTCGCGGCATCAGCATCACATCATCCCGCGTCGGCACCGGCTGTGCGTCCGGCACCACGGTCCCTCTTACCACCACGGTCTCCGCCAGCGTTGCGACCGACAGAGCAGCGTTCACCGTCACTGACGATTGAGTGGCCAGAGAAGTCTTCTGCGTGAAGCTTTGAAAACCTGCTTTTTCGATTGTGATGAGCTGCGGATCGGACGCTACGCCCCGGAAACTGTATTGGCCATCGGCCGAAGTAGTCGTGCGGATCAGACTGTTCGTTGTCAGATCGGACAGACTCACGCGCGCGTCAGCGATCGGTGCTCCGGAACTGTCGACTACCTTCCCCGTCACTTCGCCCGGAGCCTGGGCGTTCAGGAGAATCCCTCCCAAACCCAGACATAAGACGGCAAATCCCCATACAGACACACGTATTCTCTGCATCTTCTCCCCTTCGATCGCTTTGGTTTTCGAACAGCCCGTTCTCTGTTGCTTAATTGATGCCGCCGGAACACGTTGGCCCGGCGCCTCAAGTCACGTAGTCTGCCAGCGGAATGTTACGGCAGTACGACAAAAACGAATTTTCCGTGAATTACAGTCGTAATGCCCCAGAGAATACAGCGCGTCCTGTAGCCTGACGCTTCGTCATCCCTGAAAATCAGCCCACTTTTAATAAGAAATTGAGTGACGATTTGATTACGTTTTTTTGGGGAGGGGGCCGCGCGAAGTCAACGCTTGCGGTAAGAAGAAAACGGGAACTCTACCTGGTCATGGCGACACGAACAGGGCCGTATCATGGGCGTGGAAGCTGGCAATTGGTGTCGACGTTTTTTAAATGGGAATCGCCCTCTGGCGGTTCGCTTCGAGAGCCACAGCGGGCGATTCACCAGCACAAGACCCTGCGCGTGGCGAACCGCTCGTCAGTCAGCGCTCTTTCCGCAGCATCACAAAAACGCGATTTCCCTGCCCTGTCGCATTCGCCACTGAAAATGCCGCCGGGAGAGCCAGGCGGTAAAGCCCCCTGTGATCCATTTCCACCGCGTCGCTGTTTCCCCAGATCTCTCCCCACGGCGACGAAATATTCTTCTGGCTCAGGACGCTCCATTGCCCATCGGCAGCGAGCTGGCGGAACGTCTTCTTGCTGAACTTGTACACATGTCCGCTGGGGCGCATCCCGTACAGATTGACCCTGCCTCCGGTGAATCTGTCGCCCAACCGGGCCAGGCGATGGAACAGTCCTTCCTGCACAGGTGTTTCGAGCACCAGCGTCCCGCCTGTCCGCAGAGCCTTCGCCGCGTCCGCGAGAAACTGCTTCGGATGCGGCAGATGCTCAATCAGATTGAACGCGAAGATCGCATCGAAGCCGGCGCCGGCATAATGGCTGTCCAGCGTTCCCTTGCGCACGCGATCCCTCTTCTGGTTCGCATACCGGATCGCGTGATCGGCAAGATCGCAACCTTCCGCGGCAATTCCGAATTCCTCACAGACGTCGAGAAAGAATCCCAACCCGGGCCCTATCTCCAGAATGCGTAATTTCCGGGGATCCTCCACACCTGTCCTGAGTAAGAATGCGCGGACCTGCTCGCGGAAGCGAATCTTCTGAGACATCTCGTTCGCCTTGTAAGTCTCCTCTCCCGTAAAATTGGGGACTCGGCTCAGCAGCGGATCCGTCCAGATCAGATTGCAGCCTTTGCACCGAAGGATCGAATGGTCGGATGCCTTCGAATACAAGGTTCCCGAAATTCCACAAAAGTCGCAAAAACTCTGGCGAAGCTCAACGTCTGTCAGGAGTTGATCGTTCTTGAGAAGTTGCGTGGCGGTGGCGGCGCCCAGTGAGGAAGTTAACTCAGGACTCATGGTCGCATGGTTCTGCAAGATCGTGACCAAAATAAAACGCCTGCATCGGAACGAAGAGCCTGAACCTGCGATGCTTCCTTTATCCAATAGCGGGGTAGCCAGGTTCTCTTTATTGGCACGCCAATGCACTGTCTCCGTCCGAAATACCCCAAAACTGTTCGGCGCTGAGCGTGCAATACTCTTCAGCGGACTGACCGCCCTCGTGATTCGCACCCACGCAGAATTAGCAGCCCTCGTAATCGTTGCAGTCTTCCCGGCATCGCTGAGTGTTACAGCTGCCGGCACCGGCCCGCAGTTTTACACGCTGTCCGATTTCGAGCGCGCGCTCCCCGGCCATCCTCTCAGCTCCCACGGTTCCGTCCACCTTTACGCCGGCGGCGGCGAATACCAGGCGTTCCAGATTGCCGTTCCCGCCCCGCCATCCGGCCTCACCCTGACCGGCGTCATGAGTTCGGACCTCGCCGGCGCCAGCGGACATAAGATCCCCGCAAGCAACGTCACCATCTATCGCGAGCACTACGTGCACGTCGATTCGCCCAGTCCTGACCGGCACGGCGCCAATCGTCCCATGGGGGCGGGCTGGTATCCCGACGCCCTGATTCCCCTCCGCGACCCGGATTCCGGAAAACCGCTCACCGGCAAATATCGCGCTGTGCCGTTCCATCTCGATCGCTCCAGCGGAGAACCTCCCGGTACTTTCACGATCTGGATCGATGTGTTCGTGCCCCGCGGAACCGCGCCCGGCGACTATCACGCCACCATCACGCTTTCTTCCGATCGCGGCAAAATCGAGGTCCCCTGGTCGCTCACCGTCTGGCGCTTTCAGGTCCCGCTCAAGCCAAGCCTGCGGTCGAGCCTGCTCTTTTGGAATCCGGTCGGCAAGGAAGCGGTCGAGGAATTACTGCGCAATCGATTGATGCCGCAACACGTCCCCTCGGCGACTCCGTCGATCGAACGCCGACTGGAGACTTCGCTCGGTCTCAGTATGTCTGGAACCGATTTCTGGAGCGGGGCCGATAACTCGCACTGCTCCATGAAGCCCGCCCCGGCTCCAGATGATTTAAAGCGCGCGGTGCGTTCGCACGATCCGAAGCTCTGGCTGTACAACTATACTGCCGATGAAATTGGCAACTGCAAAGGTCTCTATCCCGCCCTGAAAGAATGGGGTCGCGCGCTCCACCAGGCGAACATAAAAAACCTTGTCGTGATGGCGCCTGTTCCAGAGCTCTTTGACGATGGGAGCGGCCACCCGGCCGTTGATGTCTGGGTATTGCTTCCCATGCAGTTTGAGAATGACTCCGCCCTCATAGCGGCGGCCCGCGCTCACGGAAGCGAAATCTGGTCCTACAATGCGGCCGTACAGGATGCGTACTCCCCCAAATGGCTGATCGATTACGACACGATCGGTTATCGCCTGCAGGCCGGATTTCTCAATCAGACCTACGGACTCACCGGAGTGCTTTACTGGAGGATCGATCGCTGGGATGGAGATCCCTGGACGCACGTCAATAACACCGGCGTCTTCAGCGCGGGCAACTATCCAGGAGAAGGAATGCTTCTCTATCCAGGCGATCCCGTTGGCTTGCACGGCGGCGCAGTACCTTCGATTCGTCTCAAAGAACTTCGCGCGGGCGTTCAGGATTACGAATATGTGGAAATGCTGAAACACCTGGGCCGCGGCGACTGGGCTCTGGGACGCATCCACACTGTCGCCCCCGATTGGAAAAACTGGAGCAGAAGCGGTGAGGCTGTCGAAGCCGTGCGCCGCGAGCTCGGCGCCGAAATCAACAAGCTCTCGCCCTGATCCTGTCACCCCCCAAAAAAACCGAAGAGGTCAGGCCAACCGGCCAGACCTCTTCGGGGGAATTTCGAAACGAGCGGTTCTTCCTACGGAACCGCCCAAAGACCCATGTTCTGGTAATTGGATGTCTGGTTTTCGTTATCGAATGAGGCTACATAGAGCGACTTCGTTCCCGCGAACATCTGCGGGTTGAACGTAACGCCCACCGTAATCGTCGCGGTGTTCCCGGACCGGTACGCTCCGAAATCTGTTCCCGCCACGCTGCACTGGCTGTTGCTGATCGTCGAGCCCGATCCCTGCGCGACCGTCGCCCACGTCGAGCCATCGTTGTAAGCCAGCGAAACCGTCGCCTGGTTGAGGTTGTAGTAAATCCAGCAGGCATTCGAGCCGCTGTAGCCGCTGTTCACAATCACGCCCGCTCCGGAGAGATCATTCGATCCGTTGACATCGGAAACCGTGATCACAAACGTGGTCCTGTTCCCGCTGTTCGAGGGCACGATGGATACAACCGTCGGCGCAGCCCCCGAAGAAGACGGCGCTGAAGGCGTGGACGCAGGGTTCGATCCTGACGCTCCCGAGCCGCCGGCCACACTCCACAGCCCCATGTTCTGGTAGTTGGACGATTCGTTTTCGTTATCCCCTGCGGCGACGAAAAGGCTCTTGGTCCCCGCGAACGAGGAGTTGAAGTTGACGGCTATTGTGACGATCGCGCTGTTTCCGGATTTCGTGGCGCCGAAGTCGGTTCCCGCAATGCTGCATTGACTGTTGGCGATTGTCGAGCCGGAACCCTGGCCGACCGAAGACCACGTGGAGCCGGCGTTGTCTGCAAGCGACACGGTAAACGTATTGAGGTTGAAGTGAAACCAGCAGGCGTTGGCGCCGCCGTACGACGCATTCACCATCGTGTTCACTCCCGCCAGGTCGCCGGCGCCGTTGGCATCGTTGACCGTGATCGTAAACGTGGTGCGGTTGCCGCTGTTCGCGGGAACAATCGAGGTGACTGTCGGAGCTGCTTCCGTGCCTGACGGCGGCGGGGGTGTGCTCGGATTGCTCGGCGTCACTTGTGGCGTCGACCCTGTGGAACCTGACCCGCCGTAGATTTGGTCGAGAGCCTGGCCCATCTGCAGCCGGACGCTCTCGAGCAGGCTGTTGCTCCTCGTCCAGTTGGTCCAGTCCGGTCCAACGGTCTGCACCAGGCCCATCACCCACGAGCCGTATCCCGCATTCTTCAGCATCTGGATATAGTCGTAATCTTCCGAGCCGTCGCGAAGCCACTTCAGGCGCATCGAAGGCGCGACACCGGCAATCCCGACGTCAGCACCTGGATACACAAGCTGGCCTTCGCCCGGGTAGTTGTTCCCGCTGAACTGTCCCGTATTGTTGACCCAGTTCCACGGATCGGACGCCCAGTAATCCACGCGCCAGTAAAGAAGGCCCGTCAGATTGAGGCTCTGGCTGATGAAGCCAGGCTGCACCCGGAAGTTGATCGGCGCGAAGTCGATTTCCCACTTGGGCGTGTACGCATCCTGCACCAGCGCGTTGTACGACCAGAGGCTGTCGCCCTTCGCCAGCACCGTGGCCATCTGGCTGGCATTGTAATCGTAGGAGAGCGGAAGCATCGTCCAGATGTCGACCGCGTCGCGCCCCGTGCCTGACCCGTCATCGTAAAGCGCCGGATTGGGGGCCATGGTGACCAGGTTCTTGATCCCCGCCTGGTGCAGATTGTAGCCCCATTGCTTGATCAGCGGATAAAGGTTCGTGCAGTATCCGACCTCGTCCGCGCTGTAGTCGTACATGTACAGCGACTGGTCCTGAAGCGCCATGGTCGCCTGAATTTGTGCCACCGAGGGCGGCGCCGTCATCGTGCATGCTCCGAAGTGCGCTCCGCTGTCGTACTTGATCGCGACCGACTGCAGGCCCTGACCCATGAGCCAGCCTTGATTCGAGGGATCGGAAGAAGCGGGGTTCAGCCGGTTGCGGAGGATCTCCTGCTCGGCCGGCAAACTGTCCTGAGCCCAGAACACCATCGATGATTTCAGATACGGCGTCTCCGGCAGCGTGAAGTGCCAGACCGTCAGCGTGACATACCCCGTATAGTTTCCCTGATTGGATGACACGGTGTACGTTCCGCTGTATGTTCCCGGCGCTGCGTCTCGCGGGACAACAACATCCACCCAGATAGGCTGGTTCTGATACTGGCCCAGCGCAAAAGGAACCGCCTGGATTGCCGCGCCGTTGCCCTGAAGAGAAGCGCCCGTGTTGGGATCTGTGAAGGGGATCAGGCCATCGGGATAATATCCCGCGCCCAGCGGCTGATTCGAACCCAGCCAGTTCACGCTTCCCGGTTGCACGAGAGCATACTGCTCACGAAACAGCTTGAACGCGCTGCTCGGAATGAAGCCGCCGTTCGAGCTGGTGAGATCGGACATCGTCACGTTCACGTTATTCAGCCCGCCGTACGGTGCCTGTACGATGATCTGGAAAGATGCGGATTCGCCTTTGGCCGCGGCGAGTTGTTCCCACGATGTACTCCCGGGGGAATCGCTGACCCCGGTCCGCGTCAGCGAATCGGTCACCCACACCGTGGGCTGAGCGGACGCTAAGACGGGCAGCAGCGAGAAGGCGAGAAAAAAACTGCACGTATTGCGGATGAATGCTTGTCCCATTACACCTCTGAAAGAAATTGGATTCAGACACAGTTCCGGCGCGGCACCCTCATCCGGGGATAGAGAATGCGTTCAGCTCTGCCGCTGGCTCTGTGCGATTACTTCGCGTTCCGGCAACTACTGAAAAAGAGCTTCAGCTCAACTGCGTGAACTTCGAGTTGTACTGCTTCGTAGAATTGCCATACCGGTCTCCCTCGTCGGTTCTTTCCTCGCCAGACGAACCCGGCACAATTCGAATCACAGGCATCGGCTCCGGCTCTCCCATTCGGAGATGCCCGATCGATGTCGGCGGCTCGCGCCGGATTCCCCTGTGAAAACAGCTAACTGTTTCATCCACAGTATCAACGGAGCGGCATGCAGGGAAATCAGCCAGAAGCCTAAATCGAGGTCAAATTTCCCTTAGTCGTAAAACGCACAAATGCGTAATTGGAGTGAAGGCGTGGAAAGGTGGTGGGGGATCTTCCGCATCTGGCTCTCATCGCGCGACCAGCGTCTGCGCCATTGCCGGCCCCATCCGCCGATCCGTTTCCATACTGCCGCCGCGCCCGCTGATGAGAGAAGTGCCGCGGACGAAAAAACAGAACCCAGGATGCAATCGCATTTCGGTTCGATGCTGAATATTGCACCGACATCCGACACTTTGTACTTCAATTCACGATTCGCGATGTGAGGGAGTCCTCATAAAATGCTTCGTCCGTCTTTCTTTTTCCAGCGGCCGCACGATTCGTCGCTGCGGCTCCAATGAGTTACACGCTGACCCGAACCGGAAGCGTCCCTGATGATGGCCCGAGTGGCGCCAAGTTCAATTCATCCTGTTTGGATTGCTTCAACTTTATCGGCATAATTGATTATGTTTTCGTGGGGCAAGCGCGGGTGCCTGGGGGGAGTCGAGGGCGCGTTCCGAAGCGTGGGTCAGTTTGAACTCAGCGCTCCCTTATGATCTTCGAGTCGCAGTCCCCGGAATCCGGGATGACACAATGGAAATTCCAGATGGGGAGGAACACCTATGGACATTCTCGAAATGGTTGGAATTGAGATCCCATGCCGGAGTTGTGGGGGGCGGTACGAGATATCGCTAAAGAAAATCGCACTCTCACAGCAGATGCTCCATGAAGGATGCCCGGTTCGGGCAGAGACTGACTGCCCCCCTCTTTTCCTTTCCGGCTTCGTGGACCGGGAATTAACCCAGGATCTTCAAAGAATCTGGTCCCGCCTCGAAAAGGAAGCTCGCGCCGCCAATGGAGAAGTGAAACTGCACGCCGCCTAGGCCGGATGTGCGGCTGCAATCTATTTGGCAAAAAGAGGTGATGGCGCCGTTGGAGGTGGCAAAAGATGAGTTCGCAGCCAGGACAGAATAAGGGCGAAATGCCGGTCGCGGAGGGCGTCCGCCTGACAGAACTGGTCAATTATCAGGAAGGGTCCGTTGTGAGCCGGACGATAGTCAAGCGCTCAACGGGAACGGTCACTTTGTTCGCTTTCGACGACGGCCAGGGATTAAGCGAGCATACGGCTGCGTTCGACGCCGTGGCACATCTGCTCGAGGGCGAAGCGGAAATTACGGTTGCTGGCAAGCTACTGCGAGTGACGGCGGGCGAAGCAGTTCTCATGCCGGCAAACCAACCCCATGCGCTGAAAGCCCTCAGTAGGTTCAAGATGCTGTTGACGATGATTCGCTCTTGAGCAACACGGACAGAGTATTCACTCGGCAAAAGCGCGGAGGCTGCCACGATCGTCTCTCCAGACGAGTCTCGCTTGCGTGTCGGTCGCATGCCGGAAACACGGACCGGGCAGATCCATCATCCGGATGTCTCTGGGGTGTGGGTATGCCAATGGCCCGCGAGAGTGGTTGTTCGGGACTCGGCGGAGATATTGGTGAGCCGGGCGGGGCTCGAACCCGCGACCACCGCATTAAAAGTGCGATGCTCTACCAACTGAGCTACCGGCTCTCTGATGAAGGCTGAAATCGATTCGGCCGCGGCTCCCGCGCCACGTCCCGCATGCTCAGATTAACACGAGCCATTCCACACTCCGTTGCTATAATCGCAACGTCGGAACACTTGCGGATGTGGCGAAATTGGCAGACGCGCCAGACTTAGGATCTGGTCCTCGAGAGAGGGTGGAGGTTCAAGTCCTCTCATCCGCACCACGCGCCGGCCACGCGCGCCGCCTTATGCCGCGACAGATTTTTTCGTCGCGCCCGCCCGCGGCTTCGCCGCCCGAACCTTCGGCGGAAAGTGCTGCTTGAGCCAGTTCTGCAGGTTCTCTTTCTGCGATGCGTTGACCACCCGGTACCAGCGGGTTTCCCCAGTCTGATCGTCATACTCAGCCATGACGTAGGCACCGGTCGTCATCACGCTGATGATCCCGTCTTCCCTTAATCGTCCGCAGTAAAAAGATTCGTTAATTGTGTGACGGTCAATCATTTAACTCAATTATAGCAGAAACTCGCTTTACCCCGCCCGCGCAAAGTCCAGATAACCACGTCTCGGATCCGTACTGATCAACTTCACATGTAGTTTATCGCCAACATCCACTCCAACCGGCTGAACCAGAATGCCTTCCGCCGGCGGATCCGTCACCCGCACGAACGTCCCTTTCGGCGTCACCCCCGTCACCACCGCTTGAAACGTCTCGCCGATCCGCGGCCGCAGCGCCACCGCGGCGATCCGCTTGTGCATCCGCCGCTCCACCTTGCGCGCGGCGTCTTCCTTCGCCGTGCAGTTCTTTGCGATCTCATCGAGCGCGCTGTCCGGATACGGCGCGTTACGCTTCGCAATCACCGCCTTGATCAACCGCTGCGTCACCGTGTCGGCAAACCGCCGGTTCGGCGCCGTCGAATGCGTGTAATCCGTCGCCGCCAACGCGAAGTGCCCCGGACTGGAATCGCCACCCTTCGCCAGCACATACTCGCCCGGCCCCATCAGCTTCACCACCGCCAGCGACACATCCGCATAATGATCCGGATCCACTTCCCTCCGGTTCAGCAGAAATTGATTCAGTGCGCCCGAATCCGGATCCGCCGGCAGCTTCTCGCCATACTGCGCCGCAAGCGCGACAATCCGCGCCCACCGCTCCGGCGTCCGAACCACACGGGCAATCGACGACACCCCCGCACTCGCCAGCGTCCGCGCCATCACGCCGTTCGCCGCCACCATGAAGTTCTCGATCAGCTCCGTCGCGCGATTCTTCCGCCGCACCTCGATCCCCGAAATGTGGCCGTCCGTCAACACCGGCTCGGCTTCCAATCGATCCAGATTCAGCGCGCCCATCCGATGCCGCTCCGCCGCCAGCAACTGCGCCGCCTCGTCCTGCAATCCCAACTGCGCCTTCAAGTCTCCTGAAGCCGCCACCTCTGCCGGTGCCTCGCCCCGGCCTTCGAACCACGCGCCCAGACTGTTGTATGCAAGCTGCGCCTGATTCCGAACCAGCGCCCGGTACACGCAGCCCCCACTCACCGCTCCATCCGCCGCGACCATAAACTCCGTCACGATCGCGAGCCTGTCTTCGTTCTCATTGAGCGACGTCAGCCCGGTCGAAAGCTCCTCCGGCAGCATTGGAAACACGCGCACGCCGGTATAGACCGAGGTCGTCTCCGAAGCCGCATGCCTGTCGATCGGAGAGCCCGCCGGCACGTCCGTGTCCACGTCCGCGATCGCGACAAGCACACGGATACCGCCCTCCACGCGCTCCGCCACTTCCGCCTGATCCAGGTCGCGCGACGTGTCGTTATCGATCGAAGACCAGAGCAGCCCCCGAAGATCGCGCACATCCGCCTCCGCGCGCGGCGCAGGCCGCCCCTTCAGCGACTGCACCTCCCGCAGAGCATCCGCCGGAAAGTCCGGATGGAAGCCTTCATCGATCATCGTCTGCCGCGC
>CAZPZE010000322.1:0-4066 GCA_964590625.1 uncultured Solibacteraceae bacterium | reverse complement strand
CGAGCTTTCGGGTAATCCCTTTTTCCTTCTGGCGCGCGAGCGCTTCACGCCCCACGAACTCGCCCTTCTCCATTTTGACAATCCATCCAAGGCCGGCGTCGAAAGGCGTGATGGAAGCGCCGATCTCGTGTCCGTAGAGTGACATGGCGGCTTCGAGGCGCAGGGTGTTGCGGGCACCCAGACCGCAGCGGCGGATTCCGAACTCGGCGCCGGCATCCATGATGGCGTGCCAGACGCTGCAGGCATGTTCGGGCGCGATGTAGATTTCGAATCCGTCTTCGCCGGTGTAGCCGGTACGGGCCATGCGGGCGGGAACGCCGGCGAATTCGCCATCGACGAACCAGTAGTAGCGGACGGACGCAAGCTCCGACTTCGTCAGCTTTGACGCGACACTGAGGGCTTTCGGGCCCTGGATCGCAAGCTGCGCGTAGCGCGGGCTGGCGAAAACCACTTCGCAATCGAACTTGTTGAGATCGCGGATGTGGGCGAAGTCTTTATCCTGATTCGACGCGTTCACGCAGAGGAAGAAAGAATCGTCCGCGACCTTGTGGACCAGAATGTCGTCCACGAATCCGCCGTGATCGTAGAGCAGTCCGGAATATTGAGCCTGGCCGGCGGCGAGGCGCGAGGCGGCGTTGGTCGTGACGTAATCGACCAGCTTCAGCGCTTCGGGCCCGCGGATTTCGATCTCGCCCATGTGGCTGACGTCGAATAGCCCGACGGCATTACGGACCGTCAGGTGTTCCTCGACGATGCCGCTGTATTGGACGGGCATGTCCCAGCCGCCGAAATCGACCATGCGCGCATTGCACTGGCGATGCACTTCGTTCAGAGGCGTGCGCTTGAGCTCGGCGGCTTCAGACATAGTTTCTGGTTAAGAAGCCAGTGTACCGTTGCGGATGCTGCGATGATAGTCCCTGAATGAGTTCTGCCGGACGGAAGACTGGATATGGGCCGCTGCTTGCCAATAGTCGTTTTGAGGGCTTTCTTTGGGCCCAGTTTCTGGGGGCTTTCAATGACAACGTTTATAAGATGATCGTCTCGTTCACCGCGGTGGAAATCGCGGTGGACAGCGCGACGAGCGGCCGGTATCTGGCGCTTTCGGGGGCGGTTTTCATCCTGCCGTTCATCCTGTTTTCGGGGTATGCGGGGCAGCTTGCCGACCGCTATTCGAAGACGCGCGTCCTGCAGTTCACGAAGGCGCTGGAAATCGTGACGATGGCAATGGGGATCGCCGCGCTGATGGCGCACAGCATCAACCTGCTGCTGGTGGTTTTGTTTCTGCTGGCAACGCAGGCTACCTTTTTCAGCCCGGCGAAATACGGAATTCTGCCGGAGGCAGTCAGCGAAGCGCAGATCTCGCGGGCGAATGGACTGCTGGAGCTGACGACGTTCATCGCGATCGTCGTCGGCACCAGCTTCGGCTCGGCGCTGTTCGAACACTGGAAGAGTCAGCCGCTGACGCTCGGGCTCGTGATGCTGGGGTTCGCAGTACTGGGCACGCTCTTCTGTCTGCACATCCCGAAAGTGCCGCCGGCAGGGCGGCGTGGGGCATTCCAGTGGAATCCGTTCGGCGAGATCATCGCCGGCGTTCGCGAGCTGAAAGGACGGCGTCCGCTCTCCCTGACGCTGCTCGGAATTTCCTGGTTCTGGTTTGTGGGGGCGCTGTTCCAGCTTGCGCTGGTGCTGGAGGCGAGCGAAGTTCTGCACGTGGATGAAGCGCACGCGGGTCTGTTGTTTACCGCATTGGCTATCGGGATCGGTCTCGGCAGCCTGATGGCGGGCCGGATTTCGGGCAACCATGTCGAGCTCGGCCTGGTTCCGGCTGGCTCGCTCATCATGGGCGTTTTCACCACCGTCCTCGCGATGACGACCGACTACACAAATGCGCTCGTGGCGCTCGCCATCACTGGTTTCGGCGGCGGGTTCATGGCGGTGCCGCTGAACTCCTATCTGCAGGAAGAACCGGCAGCGGATGAAAAAGGCCGCATGATCGCGGTGAACAATCTGATGAACAGCCTGGCGATGATGATCGCTTATGTGCTGCTAGATGTGATGCACGACGTACTGCACTGGTCGCCGCGCGCGATCTTCGGCGCGCTGGCGGTGGCGATGCTGGTGGGCGCGGTAGTCGTGACGCGCATCATGCCGGCGTTCGTGATGCGCTTCGTCCTGGTGCATCTGGTCCGGCTCTTTTTCAAGCTGCAGATCGAGGGTAAAGAGAACATCCCGCGGTCCGGACCGGCGCTCGTGGTGGCCAACCACGTCTCCTACGCGGATGCCGTGCTGGCGGGTTACGCGACGCGGCGGTTCATCCGCTTTCTGATCTGGAAACCGATTTACGAGTCACGCGTGGCGCGGCCGTTTTTCGATGTGCTGATGGCGATCCCGATCGACAACGGCAGTCCGAAAGTCGCGATTCGCGCGCTGCACGCGGCGAACGCCGAACTGAAGAAGGGGAAGCTGGTCGGCATTTTCCCCGAAGGACAGATTACGCGCGACGGCGAAGTCGCCCCGTTCGAGCGCGGATACGAGCGCATCCTGCGCGGCGTCGATTGCCCCATCGTGCCAATCTACATCGAAGGCATGTGGGGGCATCCGCTGAGCCGCAAAGGCGGAGAGGCGTTCCGGTCCTGGGACGGCTGGTTCCGAAGACGCGTGACGGTGCGGGTCGGCAAACCGGTCAGCCCGTATACGCCGCCCGAGGAACTCCGGCAAATTGTAATCGAAACGGGAAAAAGCTAAGTCGCGGTTCGCGCGGCGCTGCCCTGCTGGACGGCAGGGTTGTGCCGGAGAGGCCGTGAAGACACGGACATCTTCGATTGATTCATTGCGCCGCCGCCCGACTGGCTGGCCTGGCGGTCGGCTTCGATCTGTTCGGGCGTCCTGAGGTCCGGCTCCGACGTTTTGGCGTGGGCTTTGGCGCGGGCCACCTGACGCTTATGACGTTTCGCGAGTCGCTTATCCATAGCCCTTCTATTTTCGCAAATTGCGTGGCTTCAGTCACTCTGGCTGATGGAATGCTCGTTGGTGGCATGCGGCGCCGCCGCATCAAATCCGCATGCTGCTCAATCCCGACGGTAAACCGGTGCAGGATGCGGAGAATGTCCCGCCCCTGACCGAAAAGCAGAACGAAGAGGCCGAAGAGAGGACTTCGGTCAGCGCAATCGTCATCCATGAAGCGATTCGCAAGGATGGCGATGAGGAACTGCAGCGTCCGGCGTCGGCGCTGGCGTGGTCCGGACTGGCCGCTGGAATGTCAATGGGGTTCTCGTTTGTGGCGGAAGGGCTGCTGCGCTCGCGTCTGCCGGATGCGCCCTGGCGGCCGCTGATTGTCAGCCTGGGATATCCGCTGGGATTCCTGATGGTGATCATCGGCCGGCAGCAATTATTCACGGAAAATACGCTGACCGCGATCATTCCGCTGCTGGCGCGCCGCAACTGGGTTACGTTCCTCTCGGTGTTGCGACTGTGGTCGATCGTGCTGGTGATGAATCTTTGTGGGGCGCACATCTTCGCGTGGGTCATCGCGCATACGCATGTTTTGCGGCCGGAAGTGCTGCAGGCGCTGACGGAACTTGGCCGTGACGCTGTGAATGTCTCGTTCGGAGACGCCGTCGTGCGCGGAATCTTCGCGGGATGGCTGATTGCGAGTGTAGTCTGGATGAACGCGGCGACGGATTCGGGGCGCTTCACGATCATCGTTACGCTGACCTACGTGGTCGGGCTGGCCGGATTAACGCATATCGTGGCCGGCGCCGTGGATGTTCTCTACATGGTGATGACCGGGGAACGAACCTGGGGTTCAGTGATGACGAGATACATCGTCCCGACCTTCCTGGGCAACGTGGCGGGCGGCGTTTCGCTGGTTTCCGCGCTCAATCACGCGCAGGTAGTTGCGGGGATGCGGAAGGCCAAAGCTTAGCGCGGGATGTTGTACATGAACGACATGTCGAGAACGATGCGTTCACCTTTGTATTCCCTGGGCAGCGGCGGCAGCGGGTTGGAGGCGCTGATCGCGGCGACCGAGGCGTTATCGAGCGCGCGTGCGCCGGACTGCGATTCA
>CAZPZE010000321.1:0-1829 GCA_964590625.1 uncultured Solibacteraceae bacterium | reverse complement strand
ACAGTGACTCCATCGGCCGCGGACGGCAGGGTTATTTTCTACGACGGCGCCACCATACTCGGCTCCGCCGTTCTTTCCGGTGGAACGGCCGTCCTTAACACGCCCCTGCTTTCCTCCGGCGTCCGCTACCTGCACGCGCTCTATGAGGGCTCCGTTTCTTATAGCCCGAGCGTATCCGCGCAAATTTCAACTACCATCACGGCGCATCCCCAGAACGGCTTTCTGTCGCCTGTGAGCAACGCCACCGGCCCTTCGTCAGTTTCGAGCGTAGTGGGTGATTTCAACGGCGACGGGATTCAGGATATTGCTGTTCTGGACGTGTTATTCACCCAAACGCCTCCCTTCGGACAGGTCACCATTCTTCTGGGCAACGGGGACGGAACTTTTCCACCGACCAACGCTCACACTTATCCGCTGGGCACCGACGTCCGCCAGATCCTCAGTGGTGATTTCAATCATGACGGCATCACCGATCTCCTGGTGGCTGATGGCGCCTCCGGCATCATCGTGCTGACGGGAGCCGGCGACGGCACATTCAGCGTCGGAGCCGAGAACAATCTCTTCCAGGCGGTCGCATTCTATTCCGCGGCCGTGGGCGATTTCAACAACGATGGAATTCCGGATCTGCTCGGCAGCGACGAGACTCAGATGGTCCTGTTTCTCGGCGATGGCGCCGGCGGCTTCTCCTACGAGACCCAGATCGTACCCGCTTCAACGCAGTCCATCAGCGTGGCAGACGTGAATCGCGACGGGAATGCCGACATCACCTGGATCTCGGGCGGCGTCGTTCAGGTTGTAAGGGGTCACGGAGACGCGACTTTCGACTCCCCGCAGACTTACTCGCCCCCTGGAGGCGCCTATGCCCTCGCGGTCGCGGATTACACCGGCGATAACTGGCCTGATATCGCGATCGCATCCGGGGAAACAAGCGTTTTCGTGCTGCCCAACGCAGGAGACGGCACGTACCTCGCGCCGATCACCCTCTCGCCGGGTGGCTCGCCGCAGTTCGTTGCCGCCGGCGATTTCAACGCCGACGGAAAGCAGGACGTTATCGCAGCCGACCCCTTCAGCGGTACCTTCTATCTGATCCCGTCTTTGGGTGGCGGGTCATTCGACACGCCGGCACCGGTCTCGACCTCGGTTACCGCATCCGGCATATCGATCGGCAGTTTTGCGGGAGACGGCCGTCTCAGTATCGCTGCCACGAATGGCTCTGCCGGCGGTGTCGCGGTCTTCCTCGCCCAGCTTCCTCCCATCACGGTCACCTGTCCGTTCACCACGCCTGTCGTGCAGAATGTCGCCTACAGCACGACATGTTCGGTCACAGGAGGAGTGACGCCCTACAGTTGGTCGCAAACCGGAGCTCTGCCAACGGGCCTGTCGCTGAATCCGGCAACCGGTGCGATCACCGGTACGCCGACCGCGACCGGACCTTTTTCCTTCACCATCATCGCGACAGACAGCGATGTTCCTGTTCGCAGCGGAAATTCAGCGCTCTCCGTTACTTCGTACCCGCCGCTTGTGCCTGCCGCGTCACCGCTGACCAGCGGGCTGGTGGGAGTCAGTTATTCCACGCCCGTATTCTCTGGCGGCACACCGCCCTACACGTGCGGTCTCGCTTCGGGCAGTTACCCGCCGGGCCTCACGATGGACGGCGCCACGTGCGTTCTGAGCGGCATTCCCTCAACGCCCGGTCTCTACTCGTTCACCGTTGGAAATTCCGACAGCGGAACGCCGCAGCAGAATAACACAACCGCATTCCAGCTCGCAATCCAGCAGACCACCACGACGACTCTCTCCGCTGATGCGAACCCGGCTACCGCGGGTCA
>CAZPZE010000320.1:0-1754 GCA_964590625.1 uncultured Solibacteraceae bacterium | reverse complement strand
CCAGTGTGGGAATCACGGCGCGCGTGCTGAAAGACCTCGGCAAGTCGAACACGAAGGAGGCGCGCATCATTTTGGGAGCGGCCGTGGCGGACGACGTGATCGGTCTCGTGGTTCTGGCTGTCGTCAGCGGCCTGGTGGCGGCGGCAACATCGGCCGGCGCGAACGCCAGCGCACAGGTTGGGCCGATTGCCTGGATCGTCGTCAAAGCCACGCTCTTTCTGACTCTGGCGGTGATCGCCGGGCGCTTCTGGTCGCAGCGCGTGTTTGTCTACGCGGCGCGGCTGAAGGTGGCGGGCGCGTTGCTGGCGCTCTGTGTGGCGTTCTGTTTTGTGGTGGCGGGAATTGCGGCGCTGGTGGGTCTGGCCCCGATTGTGGGCGCGTTCGCGGCGGGAGTGGTACTGGAGGAAGTGCACTACAAGCCGTTTGTCGATCGCGGCGAACGGCGCGTGGAAGAGCTGCTGTTTCCGATCACGACGCTGATCGTGCCGATCTTTTTTGTCGCCATGGGAATGCGTGTGGATCTGAAGAGTTTCGCGTCGCCGGCCGTGCTCGGGTTTGCGGGGCTGATCACGCTGGTGGCAATTATCGGGAAGCAGATTTGCGGGCTGGGCGTACTCGAGCGAGGCGTGGACCGCTTGCTCATCGGACTGGGAATGATTCCGCGCGGCGAAGTGGGACTGATCTTCGCCGGACTGGGCAGCACCCTGATGCTGCGGAGCGGTCCAGTGCTCTCGTCGCGGACTTTTTCCTCGCTGGTTCTGATGATCATTCTGACGACGTTCATCACTCCACCTTTGCTCAAGGCGGGTTTCGATCGTAAATGACAGGAGTGCGGCGTGCTCGATCTTCTCCACCTTCGAACCTTCGTTGTTGTGGCAACCACGCGGAGCTTCAACAAGGCCGCGGCGGAACTGGGGTACTCGCAATCGAGCGTGACGCACCACATCAAGATGCTCGAAGAGGAGCTCGGCGCGCGGCTGTTTGACCGCTTCCGCTTCTCGCGGGGCGCGGTGCTGACGGATGTGGGGAAGCGCGTTTTCGAAGACGCGAAGAAGATCCTGCAACTGGCGGACCGGGTTCGCGGCGATGTGGGGCGGCCGAAGTAGCGGCGGGCATCGGCTTTTCATTGAAATCTTCCCCGATTCAGAGAAACAGGCAATTGATCGACAGGATCGTGTTACCCCGCCGGGCGTAAACGGACCTATCATGGACGGTGGGCAGCGAGCCCGATTCCTCGCCGGAGGTCTGTCTTGACAATCACTGTAAATGGGAACAAGCGGGACGTTCAATCGCCCGCGGATACGCCGCTTCTTTACGTGTTACGGAACGAGCTGGACGTCACGAGCCCGCAGTTCGGGTGTGGACTCGCGCAGTGCGGCGCCTGTTCTGTTCTGGTGGACGGGAAAGAAGTTCGCTCGTGCCTGACGGCGGTTTCGGCCGTAGCCGGCAAGGAGATCACGACGATCGAGGGACTTCCGGCGCGATGGGCGAAGCAGAAGAGTCTTTCAGCCGGGGACGCCGCCAATACTCTTCATCCCGTACAGCAGGCATGGATCGAAGAGCAGGTGCCGCTGTGCGGATTCTGCCAGAACGGCATGATGATCAAAGCGACGGAACTGCTGGAGAAAACGCCGAGTCCGACGACCACTGAAATCAAAGCTGCGTTCACAACTTCGGGCCCATCGCCTCATCTTTGCCGGTGCGGAAGTTACTTCGCGATTGTGGAAGCGGTGAAATACGCTTCGACGCTGATG
>CAZPZE010000319.1:0-11393 GCA_964590625.1 uncultured Solibacteraceae bacterium | reverse complement strand
AGCAACCGCCGGCAAAGACGATGTCACGCGTGACCAGATGCTCGCAATGCTCAGAACCCTCCTCGAAGAACGCTTCAAGCTGAAAGTGCATCGCGAAACGAAAGAAGGCAATGTCTTTGTTCTTAGCCAGACGAAGGGCGGTCACAAACTTACCCAGCCGGAAGACATGACAAAACGACCGATGGTAAGAGTGATGCGAAACACTCCACCACAGCTTCCGGGAGTCTCGTACACGAACGTCGGACAGAACGCGACTCTGACTCAACTGGCCGACTCACTGACGAACATCCTGAGTACGCCGGTGATCGACAGGACAGGTATTACAGGAAACTTCGATTTCCGCTACAGCTATCGAACTCTCGATGCGCCTCCGGAAGCGGGCCCCTCGATCTTCGAATCCGTACAAAGTCAGCTCGGCCTCAAACTCGAAGCTCAGAAGGGTCCGATGGAATTTCTCGTCATCGACCACGCGGAAAAGCCATCCCCGAACTGACGTATATATAATGGCAGTCGGTTCGGAGAACAACTGCCACCTATGAAACTCACCCTGTTCGTCACCACTTTCCTGCTTGCAGCTTCCATGAGCGTCTACGCGGCCGATCCGCCGGCCTGGGCCTATGGATTCACCACTCCTCTCTCGGCGGGCGGCGCAGGCGGCCCCGGAGGTGGCGGCGGACGCGGTCCCGGTGGTGGACGGGGCGGCTCCGGTCGTGGGCCGGGCGGCGGCGCGCCCGCTGCTAATGCCGAAACTCTCCATCTCGACGGCAGCACCGGCGCATTCACGCGCCAGCAGGTCACTGACGGCTTCGGCCCCGCCGACTGGTTCCCCGGCGATCACCCCACCATGCCCGATATCGTCGCGCACGGCCGCCGCCCCGAAATTCGCGCCTGCGCCCTCTGCCACTATCCGAACGGCCAGGGACGCGCCGAAAACGCCGGCGTCAACGGCTTCCCGGCGGAATACTTCCTCGAACAGCTCAAGGAATTCGCTGACGGTGACCGCAAGAGCGCTGACACCCGCAAGGCGAACACCAACGCCATGGCCGCCATCGCCAAAGCCATGACGCCCGAAGAACGCAAGGCGGCCGCGGATTACTACGCCGCCATTCCGTTCAAGCAGTGGATCCAGGTGAAGGAATCGACGACGGCGCCGAAAACCCACACCAACGTCGGACTCTTCCTCGCCAACGAAGGCAATGAGACCGAGCCGCTCGGCGATCGTATCATCGAAGTGCCGATCAGCGCCGAACAGACCGAAACCTACCGCAACCCGCACTCCGGCTTCATCGCCTACGTTCCAGTGGGTGCGGTGAAGAAGGGTGAGGCCCTCGCGAAATCCGGCCAGTGCGCCACCTGCCACGGTCCCGATCTGAAAGGTCTGGGCCCGGTGCCGAGCATCGCCGGCCGCTCCCCGAGCTACATGATGCGCCAGCTTTATGACATGCAGGTGGGCACTCGTAAGGGGATGTGGACTGCACTCATGAAACCGGTTGTCGCCCCGCTGAGCCAGGACGACATGCTTGATCTCGTCGCTTACGTGGCGTCACTCAAGCCGTAAACCGGAACGAAGTTCCCGCCGGCCCGCTTCGCACCGAGACTTCGGCGCGAAGCTGACGGCTGAGCGTTCGCACCACCTGCATTCCGAGCGAAGCCGTAGTCTGCCAGTCGAGATTCGCCGGCAGACCGCAGCCGTTGTCTTCGACCGCCAGTTCCATATGCCCCGCGGGCAGCCGGCGCAGCGTCACGCGAATCACGCCCGCGCGGCCGTCCGGAAACGCGTACTTCAGGGCATTCGAAAAAAGCTCGCTCAGAATCAGCCCGCATGGAATCGCCCGCTGCATATCGAGCCGCACGGGTTCCACGCTCAGCTCAATCCCGATTCGTGCCGGATCCACGCAGTACGTTGCGAACAGCCGCCGCGAAAGCGTCTGCACATACTCACCGAAATCCAGATCCGCCAGAGATTCCGACTGATAAATCTGTTCATGAATCAGCGACATCGCCTGCACTCGCGAATGCGCGTCATTGAGCGCGACCGCGCACGGCCCCGACGCCTGATCGATCTGCATCGAAAGCAGGCTGCAGATCACCTGCAGATTATTTTTGACGCGATGATGCACTTCCTTCAGGAGCATCGCCGCGTCTTCGTCGCTTATCCTGCACACCGCACCGGCCACACGACCCTGATCGGAAAAACCACGCCGGGACTTTATAGCGAACGGGAAAGATCCTGCAGGCCATGAACCGCACTGGCAGATGGAAGTGAGTCAGCGCACCGGGCGTTTCGAGCTGGCAATAATCTCATCCGCGATCTGCCGCGGCCGGTCGATGTTCCGCATCGCCATACCGCCGCTTTCGCCCGCATCTTCCAGGATGAGAGAGCCCACGCCCATCAGGCGCTGCCCGAAACTCTGCTGCACCGTCACGTCCTGAATCTTCGCCGTGTCGACCGTGCGGCGAGTCCGGGAGAACAATCCCGTTTCGAGCGTCAGATGATCGTCGTGGAACCGCAGCGTGACGGTGAGCCGCGAGATATGCGCCTTGATCGGCAGAATCAGCACGATCAGCGGCACGGCATAGAGCCAGCCGGGCGGATCCGTAGCGTACTGACGAATGGCCCACATCGCCGCGCCGGCGACGACAATCGCCACCAGGTAGCCAGCGTAGACTGATTTCATGCTCGGATGAATGACGCGGTCTTCCATAGAACGCCCATCAGTGTAACAGTAAAAAGGATGACAAAACGCGCCCCGCTCGCGCTCTCCCTGCTTGCCGCACTCATGGGCTGCGGCACCGCTCCGCACCCTGCCGCCGTTCGCACCCCACCGCCGCCCGATCCCTTTATCGCGAAGAACCGCGTTCTCGTCATCACCGACATCGCCAACGAGCCGGACGACCAGATGTCCATGGTCCGCTTCCTCGTCTATTCGAACGAATTCGATATCGAAGGCCTCGTCGCCTCCACTTCCACCTGGATGCGCGAACGCGTTCGCCCGGACGTGATCCTCAAGCTCATCGACGCCTACAATCAGGTCCGTCCCAACCTGCTTCGCAACTCGCCGGATTACCCCACGGCCGAGTTCCTCCGCAGTGCCGTCACCACCGGCCAGCGCTCCTACGGGATGAACGCCGTTGGCCCGGACCGCATGTCGCCCGGCGCCGAACGCATTATTCAGGCTGTCGACGACGGCGTCCGCCGCAACGATCCGCGCCCGCTCTGGGTCACCGTCTGGGGCGGGGCTAACACCCTCGCACAGGCGCTGCTGCATGTCCGCGACACGCGCTCGCCGGAGCGCCTCGCGAACTTTCTCTCGCACCTGCGCATCTACACCATCTCCGATCAGGACGATGCCGGCCCGTGGATCCGCCGTAACTTTCCCACACTATTCTACATTGCGAATCCCTCCACGCCCGACGGCGATGAGTACTACCGCGCCACCTGGACCGGAATCTCCGGCGATCTTTTCTATCGCAACGGCGATGGCGCGGACTTCACGACGTTCGCCACCCCCTGGGTTGACGCCAACATCCGCGCCAAAGGACCGCTCGGCAAGCTGTACATCATGCCGTGCTGCATTCATGAAGGCGACACGCCGTCGTTCCTCGGCCTGATCAATAACGGGCTCGATAGCTTCATGAGCCCGTCCTGGGGCGGATGGGGCGGACGCTATTACTGGCGGCAGCCCTACGGCGAAACGCGCCCGTTCTGGACGCAGGGCGGCGATTCCTTCCCCGGCAAAGACAACTCGCGCGATACCGTCATCGGCGTCGACGGCAAGCCGCACACGTCGGACCAGGCGACCATCTGGCGCTGGCGCACCGCCTTCCAGCACGATTTCGCGGCCCGCATGGACTGGACCGTGAACGACCACGCGAATCACAACCCGCAGGTGGTTGTGAATGGCCAGCCAGGCAAAGCGCCAATCATCGTCCGCGCCGAACCCGGCCAGCCCGTCACCCTCGATGCCACCGGCACCAAAGATCCCGATGGCGACGCCCTGACGTATCACTGGTTCTTCTACTCGGAAGCCGGCACTGGCCTCCCGGATCAGCCACGCGCGAAAGACGGCCTCACGCTCGATCGCGAAGACGGCCCCGTCGTCCACGCCACCCTGCGCTCAGCGGGCACCGCGCACGTCATCCTCGCCGTCGAAGACAAAGGCACGCCGTCGCTCACGTCCTATCGACGGGTGATCCTCCGATCCGCGCCGCGTTAACAACCCCCGCACCCCCATCCCCCATAATCAAAAGATGCCCCTGCCCATCGTGCAGGTCGATGCTTTTTCTGCCACGCCATTCCACGGCAATCCCGCCGCGGTGTGCGTGCTCGATCACCCGCGCGACGACGCCTGGATGGCCGCCGTTGCGCGTGAAATGAATCTCTCGGAAACCGCGTTCCTCACGCCGAATCACGAGGACCGAGGCTCGTTCCACCTCCGCTGGTTCACTCCCGCCATCGAAGTCGCGCTCTGCGGACACGCCACGCTCGCGAGCGCCCACGTCCTTTGGGAAGACGGCCGTCTCGCGCCGCACGCCTCGGCGCGCTTCCACACGAAAAGCGGCCTGCTTACGTGCATGAAGACCGGCCACTGGATCGAAATGGATTTTCCCGCCACCTTCGTCGAGCCTGCGCCGCCTCCCGCGCAGATGGCCGAAGCCCTTGGCGCCGAACTGAAATTCACCGGCCGCAGCCGCTTCGACTATCTGGTCGAAGTCGAGAACGAGCAAGTACTGCGCGCCCTCCAGCCCAATCATCATTTGCTGCGGCAACTCCCCGTCCGCGGCATCATCGTCACTGCGCAGGCCGACGCCGCGCATGCTCACGATTACGACTTCGTCTCGCGTTTCTTCGCCCCCGGTTCCGGCATCGACGAAGATCCCGTGACCGGCTCCGCCCACTGCGCGCTCGCCCCGTGGTGGCACGAGAAGCTCGGCAAACATGAAATGACTGGATACCAGGCGTCGCCGCGCGGCGGCACCGTCCGCGTGCGCCATGCGGACGACCGCGTTTTTCTTTCCGGCCAGGCTGTCACCGTTCTTCGAGGAGAGTTGACGGTCGAATGAAATTTCGTCTGCCGGATTCGGCATGGGATCCTGAGCCGCCGCCCATCCTCGGTACCTGGCGCACCGTTTATATCGCGACGATCGCCTGGCTCGCGTTCCTCATCCTGATCTTCTACGGCTTCACCCGGTACTTCGCATGAGCCCACTGGACTGGCTGGTCATGGTGCTGGCGATGGTGGCGATTCCCTCGTTCGGCCTCTGGCGCGGCCGCCGCAATCGCCGCAACGTGAACGATTATCTGCTCGCGAGCAAGAGCATGCCCTGGTACGCCATGGGCCTCTCCATCATGGCGACGCAGGCGAGCGCCATCACCTTCATCGCCACCACCGGCCAGGCGTACGTCGATGGCATGCGCTTCGTGCAGTTCTATTTCGGATTGCCCATCGCGATGGTGATCCTCGCGGCCACGGCCGTTCCCATCTTTCACAAGTCCGGCGTCTACACGGCGTACGAATATCTCGAGCGCCGCTTCGATGCGAAGACGCGCGCTCTCACGTCGATCGTCTTTCTCGTCTCGCGCGGGATGGCCGCCGGGATCGCCATCTACGCGCCCGCCATCGTGATGAGCTCTATCTTCGGCTGGCCGGACCGCGTCACCACGCTCATCATCGGGGCCGCCTGCGTGATCTACACAACAACCGGCGGCATCCCCGCCGTCACCTGGACCGACACCCTTCAGATGAGCGTCATCCTCTCCGGCCTGCTGATCGCCGTCGCTACCGTGGTCCATCTCATGCCGCCGAACGTAACGTTTGGCGATGCTGTTTATCTCGCCGGCTCAGTCGGCAAACTCAACGTCGTCGATCTCCACTTCGACTGGAACAATCGCTACAACATCTGGAGCGGCCTCATCGGCGGCACGTTCCTGTTCCTCGGGTACTTCGGCTGCGATCAGTCCCAGGTGCAGCGTTTCCTCACCGGCAAGTCCGTCGCCCAAAGCCGGCTCAGCCTGCTCTTTAACGCCACGGCCAAGGTTCCGATGCAGTTCTTCATCCTCTTCGTCGGCGCCATGGTGTTTGTGTTCTATCTCTTCGTCCAGCCGCCGCTGCTGTTCCAGAAGGCCGCCATGCAGGACCTCGCGAAACAGCCCGCCTTCGCGAAAATTCAGTCGCAGTTCAATACCGCCTTCGCCAAACGCCGCGCCGCTGCCGAAGCCATCAACGAAGCGCGCAAGTCGGATAACGACGCCGCGCTCTCCGTCGCCGTCGCGGATTATCGCGCCGCCCAGCACAATGCCGACGCGGCGCGCGCCGCGGGCATCAGCCTCTATCAGAAAGAGGAGGGCCAGGGCGCATTCAGCGACACGAACTACATTTTCTTGTCATTCGTAACGAAATACTTCCCGGTGGGTTTTATCGGTCTCGTGATCGCCGTCATTTTTACCGCCGCCATGTCCTCCAGCTCCGGCGAGCTGAATTCGCTTGCCGCGGTGAGCGTGATGGATATCTACCGGCGCCACTTCAAACCGGACGCGTCCGACCGCCATTACCTCATCGCCTCGCGAATATTTACAGCCCTGTGGGGGAGCTGGGCTGTCGCTTTTGCACAATACGCGCGGCACCTCGGCTCGCTGGTCGAAGCTGTGAACCAGGTGGGCTCCTTCTTCTACCCCGTGATGCTGGGGACGTTTATCCTCGGGTTTTTCTTCCGCCGCGTTCAGGGCGGCGCCGCCTTCTGGGCCCTGCTCGTGGGCGAGGCGACCATCGTCGCTCTGGCGTTGCTGACGAACATCGCTTTTCTTTGGTATAACGTCATAGGCGCGATTGTGGTTGTGCTTTTCGGAGTTATCTTTTCGATGATGAACGGCCGGGAGCCGAGGGATGAGGCGGCCTGACGATCTGGCCGGCTGGCGCGGCTACGCCGTCGCCTTTCTCTTCACCCTGGCGGCGTTTCTCTTCCGCGAGGAAGTCGGCCGCCTGGTAGGCGAGCCGATTTCCATCACCCTCTGCGGCCTCGCCGCCATCTTCGGCAGCATCTGGGTCGCCGGACTCGGCCCCTCGCTGTTCTCCGCCGCGCTGACCTCCGTCTGGTTCATCGCGAATGAAGGCACCCACGATCCGGTCTTCTGGATTCACGATGGCCTTTACATCGTGGAAGCCGCCGCGTTCTGTTTCTATGGGCGCCAGCTTCGCGCTGCCCGCGATGAGGCGGCCGAGGGCGCCGACTGGCAGCGCCGTCTCGTCGAAACCGCGGGCGAAGGCATCTGGACCGTCGATCCCAACGGCATCATCCGCAACGCCAATCCCCGCATCGCGGAAATGCTCGGCTGCCGCGTCGATCAAATCATCGATCACCCCGTCGAGGAATTCCTCTTTCCCGAAGACATTCCCGCGGAGCGCATTCGTTTTCAGAACCGCCGCCCCGGCGTTCGCGATCAATACGACCGCCGACTCCGCCGCGCCGATGGCTCCGAGCTCTGGACTCTCGCCTGTTCCAGCCCCTATACCGCGCGCGATCGTGATGCCGGCATCCTGACGATGATGACGGATATCACCGAGCGCAAACAGGCCGAACACGCGCTGCGCCGGTCTGAGCGCAGATTCCGCGAGCTCTTCGAAAACGTGCGCGAAGGCGTCTACCAGACTTCGCTCGATGGCCGCATCCTGGCGGCTAATCCGGAGCTGCTGCGCATGCTCGGCTTCACCCATGAGGATGAGCTGAACGTTCCCGGTGTTGTGAAAGGCACCTTCGTCGACCCCGAACTGCACCTCACGCTGCGCGACCGCCTCGAGCGCGCCGGCAGCTACGCGAACGTCGAATTCCAGCTTCGCACGCGCGATAACCGCGTCATCACGGTAAGGGAAAACGCCCGCGTGGTGCGCGATGAAGACGGAGAGATCCTCTATTTCGAAGGCACTCTCACCGATATCACCGAAAAGCTCCGCGTCGAACAGCAGTTGCGCGATGCGCAGAAGATGGAAGCGCTCGGCCGTCTGGCGGGCGGCATCGCGCGCGATCTTCGCTCCATCGGCGATACGATGGCGGCCGGTCTGCGCCACGCGATCGAGGCGATCCCGCAAGAGAGCCCGGCGCTGCCCGCGCTCGCTTCCGTTACCCGCTCGCTTGCCGGCGCCAGCGCGCTCACGCACCAGATTCTCGATTTCAGCCAGCGCCATGTCGGCGCGCACGCCGCATCGGATCTCAACGCGTGTGTCCGGGACTTCGAGCCGCGCCTGCGTTCCGCCGCCGAATGCGAGATTGCAGTGCGATGCTGTGACGAACCCGCTCTGATGTTTGCCGACCCCGGCCACATCGAGCAGATCCTTCTCAGCCTGATCACGTACTTCGGCGACGGGCCGGTCACGATCGCAACCAGCATCGAATCCGCCGGGCCCTTCGCGTGCCTCTCCGTCTCCGGCCCCGGCCAATCGCATTCCGCCGGCGCCGTCGCCACCTCGCAGGCGATTCTCGCTCAGTACGGCGGATTTCTGAACGTGCGTTCCGAACCGGAGCTGCTTCGGTTCACGATTTATCTCCCGCTCGCTTCCGCTCCGAAGGCCCCGGACTCCGGCGGATCGTTCGGCACCGCGGTAACGGTGCTGCTTGTCGAAGAAGAGCCTCTCATCCGCGAATTGAGCCGCGACATGCTGGAGGGCCAGGGCTTCCGCGTTCTGATGGCAGCGAACGCGGACGAAGCCGAGCGCATCGCTCGCGGTCCTCAGGTTGTGGACGTCCTCGTCTCCAGCCGCGCGACCGACGCCAGGGGCGCGTCGCTCTTCCACGTTCTGCGCAGCCTGCGCCCGTCACTGAAGGTGCTCTTCATTGCAGGCTATGCGGATGGCACTCCGGGCTCCGGCGCCTTGCCCGCGGGTGCGGCAATGCTGCAAAAGCCCTATTCGGGCGAAGTATTAGGCAGGAAAATCCGCGAATTGATCGCGAATTAAGGCGTGGTAGGCGCGGCAGGACTCGAACCTGCTACCCCCGGCTTAGAAGGCCGATGCTCTATCCAGATGAGCTACGCGCCCGTTCGTCCTTCAATTCTAGCGCGAGCCCGCGCCAGACGAGCCGAAAACGCCTCATCCGCAAACGCATCCATCTCGCGGTTGAACTCCCGCACCCACTCGCCGTGCTGGCTCTCCCGCAGATTCTCGAGCGCCCGCACACCGCGATGCGCCTCCATCACCTTCTGCTTCGCCGCGTTCACCTCGCCGCGAGCCTTCCACAACTCGCCCTCGAGAAATGCAATCCGCCGCCGCGCGCGATCCACATACGCATCCCACGTGTGGAACGCCGCGCTGCCGGAAGGCACCAGCTCACGTCCGCCTCGGCGCAGCGCCGCATAAAGCCCTCCGATTTCCCGCTCGATCGCCGTCACGCGCCGTGCCGCGGCAGCAGCCGCTTCCTGCGCCAGGCGAAGCTGCGTCCCGCGCCAACGCAGCGCCGACTCCAGCCGGAATCGCCACGCCTTCACACCATCGCCGCCAGTTCTTCGAGCCGCCGCGCCGTCTCTTCACCGCTCGAACGGTCCGCCGGCGTCTGCCGCAGAAATTTCATGATCTCCTCGCGCGACCGCACCGCCGAATCCAGCCGCGGATTCGATCCCGAAACGTACGCCCCCAGGTTGATCAGATCCTCCGACTGTCGGTAAATCGCCAGCGCTTCCCGAATCCGCCGCGCCGATTCCGATTCCTTCGGCGTCGCCAGCTTCGCCTGCAGCCGGCTCACCGAATCGAGCACCTGTATCGCCGGATAATGCCCCGCCGACCCCAACTGCCGTGACAGCGTGATATGCCCGTCGAGAATCGCGCGCACCGCATCGCACACCGGCTCGTTGAAATCGTCGCCCTCCACAAGCACCGTGAAGAACGCCGTGATCGACCCCGCGCGGAAATTCCCGGCTCGCTCGCACACCTTCGGCAGCAGGCTGAATACGGACGGCGTGTATCCTTTCTGGCTCGGCGGTTCTCCGGCGGCCAGTCCAATCTCGCGCTGGGCCATCGCGAGGCGCGTCACCGAATCCATCACGAGCAGCACATCCTGGCCGCGGTCGCGAAAATATTCCGCCACCGCCAGCGCGACGAAACACGCGCGTACGCGCAGCGGCGCCGGCCGGTCGGAGGTCGCCACCACCACCACAGTGCGCGCCATCCCTTCCGGCCCCAGATCGTGCTCGATGAACTCCCGCACCTCGCGATTTCGCTCGCCGATCAGCGCGATCACGTTCACATCCGCCGAGCTCGATCGCGCCATCGACCCCAGCAGCGTGCTCTTCCCAACCCCGCTCCCACCGAAAATCCCGATGCGCTGCCCTTTGCCGCAGGGCAGCAGCCCGTCGATCGCGCGAATTCCTGTGATGAGTTTTTCCCGGATATGCTCGCGCTCCATCGGATTCGGCGCTTCGGCGTAGAGCGGCCGCAGCTCGGGCGACGAAATTCGCCCGCCACCATCTATCGGTACGCCGAAGCCATCGATCACGCGCCCGCGCAGCTCCGGCGAAACCTCCACCATGCTCTCGCCGCCGCGCGCGACGATCTCATCGCCCAGCCGCAGCCCGCCCGTTTCTTCGAGGGGCATCGAAAGCACGCGCCCGTTGCGAAATCCGACCACCTGCGTCCGCACGATGCCCCCCGCGCGCGTGCGGATCTCACAGAAATCTCCGATCGACGCGGCCGGCCCGCGCGATTCGATCAGCAGCCCCACCAATTCCACCACTTCGCCCGATGCGCGAATCGGATCCGCACGATCCACCGCCGCCAGCCATGGACTCAGATCGAGTGCCGTCATCTCAGCCTGTCCGCAATCCCGCGCCCGATCTCGGCCAACTGCTGATCGACGGACGCATCGATCGCCCCATCGTCATACTTCACACGCAGCGTCCCGAGCTCGCACCCATCGTCCGGGATGATCGTCGCGTTCGCCGGCAGCGCTCCGCGGATGGAATCGGCAAACCGAGGATGCACCGTGATCTCCCACGATTCCGCCCGCGTCATTCGATCGAACACCACCCGCGCCAGTGCGTTCAGGGCATTCACATCCACGCTCAGCTCGCGATGCAGAACCCGCCGCGCGATCTTCAGCGCCAGTTCCACGGTGTCCTTCTCGGCCCGACGCCGCAATTCCGGACGCAGCCCGATCACATCCGTCACCGACGCATTCAGCCGCTCGATGACCGGCCCCATCGCCGCACGGGCCGCTTCTTCACCCTCGCGCCTGCCGCGCTCAAACGCCGACTTCTCCGCCGCCGCCTTCTCCGCCTCCAGCCGCCGAATCTTCTCGATCAGGTAGGTTTCGTCGACCGTGCTTTTCTCTGTCGGGGGCGCGCTCCCGTAGGAATCCGCAAAGCTCATAGGCTGAACCCGCAAAGCCTCAGCCCCCTTCAGCACCTTAGA
>CAZPZE010000318.1:0-3063 GCA_964590625.1 uncultured Solibacteraceae bacterium | reverse complement strand
CGTTCGTCGATGATCAGCATTTTGCCGTGATAACGGATCAGATCGTCATCCGTTCGGGCGACCAGAACACCGGCGGCGAGCAGGCGCATTTCGAGGGCGCGCAGTCCTTTTTCTCCGCCGCGATTCGTGTATGCGATCAGGGCTCGCACGGCGACGCCGCGCTCGACTGCTTTGAGCAACGCATTCTCGATCTCGGCGCGATCGAAGCGAAAGATGAGGATGTCGACGCTTTTTTCGGCGGACTGTATGGCTTTGACGAGCGGTGAGACACCGTCGCCAGGCTGGATCATGAGCTTCATATCATTCGGCTTTTCAGAGGGCGCACAATTGACTGATGCGTTTTTCCACGATGTTGACGTAGGCATCAGTCACGTCCGGCTGCCAGTCAGCGGCCCGAAATGCATCGTGAAGCTGCTGTTTGCTGAGACGCGCGAGGACAGTACCCATCCAGTGGGCATCATCGCGGGGAACATGGCGGAGCAGTGCGTCGAGCTTCACGCGCGGGAAGTACGTGAGCGGCCAGAAGCCCATCGCGACAAACGGCGCGCGGGGAGTTTCGAAATCGACATACGCGGCGGTCGTTTTCCGAATGAATGTGGATGCGGCGTACTCACCGAGATCTCCGCGTGAGCGGCTCAAAGGAAGAATGACGCCGGGAGGTCCGAATGTGGCGCCGAGATCGCTCACGATGTAAACGGGGGGCGCGTCTTTGCGCGAAAAGATCTTGTTGTTGACTTTTTTGAGATCCCAGTCATTGATGAGGGCCATCATGACGCGCAGACCGTTCAGTTCGCGGGTTCCGGCGAATGGGCCATCCTGCCAGCCCCAGTTGCCAATCTTCTTTTCGCCTTCGAGATGCCGCTTCAGGCGCACGTTGTGAATGATGCCGCCCTGGGAGACGAACTTCTGACCACGCTTAAGGTGGCCCGGCATTCTTTCCACTTTCATTTCGGGGAGAAAGTAGTCTTCGGTGGTGAAGTAGCCGACGGCCCAGACGAGGCGCGTTGCGGAGGTTTCGGAGCGAACTTCCATGCCCATCTTGGCGGTCCACCTGACGCCGTTGCCGTCTTTCACGATGAACTTTGGCTGCGTTCCACTGGAATCTTCCTCGACGAATTTGTATGGTCCCTGAGGCTCGTGGGCTTTGCCGCCGGGCCCGTAGTAGAGGTTGCGCATTGCGATGTCTGTGGGATCGCGCCACAGGATTCCAGGTGTGCCACTGCTCTCAATGATCGGAGCGGGGGCGGCATTCGCGGCCCCAATGAGCTGTGGGTCCAGACCCAACAGCCCGGCAAAGAGTGTAAGAGCGAGTACTGTTTGTGGCATTGAGACTCCCTTTTACGGGCTATTACGACCGCCCTGCCTGTAAGAAATGCAAACTGCTTGCCAGGCGTGGTGAGCCGCGTGCTTATGGAAAGGGCGATGCGAGTGACCGTTGCTCTTCTCGTTTTTTCCGGAATCGCAGGCGCGCAGACAATACAGATGCTGCAACCTATTCAGCCTCTCACTGCGAAAGAGAAGCTCGAAGCGCGGATGCGGAATATGGTCAGCCCTATGACGCAGCTGGGTGTGCTGGCGGGTTCAGCAATCAACCAGTGGCGTGACGAACCCGCGGAGTGGGGGCAGGGTTGGGATGCCTACGGGACGCGGATCAGCAGTGCTGAAGGCGTTGTGGTGGGCTACAACTCGATTGCGGCGATCTCAGACATCACGCTGCATCTGGATCCACGATATCGCCGGATGCCGACTGGAACAGTGAAGGCGCGAATCTGGAACGCGATCTCGCAGGAGTTTCTGGCGTACCGCGATTCGGGCGGGCGAATGATCAATGTTTCCACGCTGGCGGGGAGCTACGGGTCAGGGTTCATTGCGAATGAATGGGAACCGTACGATCACAGCAAGGTGAGCGATGCGATTTTGCGCGGCTCCCTGTCGGTTGCGGCGCATGTGGGAGGAAATGTGGCACGTGAATTCCTGCCGGATTTGCTCCGTCGTTTTCATCGATCGCATAACACGCAGGCGAGTGCGGCTTTGCCTGTTCAGTAGTCGTCGGCTTCGCGATCAGTTATCAGAGGCGAGGCCGATTGCCAATCTGATTGCCAATCGGCCGCAGGCTGACAGCCTGCACCACTTCACAAAGGCGACAATGCGGGGCCAGCATGTTTTATCGCATTGGAAAGCGTTTTGCAATCAAGTGAACCAGAACGCAGGCGCCCGGCGAAAAACAGGGGCAGCTTAACAGGAGCACTTCGTTTAAGAGGAGCACTTCAATGAAACGTACCGTCTATTCATTCATACTCGCAACCGCTATTGCAGCCGCGCCACTGTGCGCTCAGGAAGGGTCACACATTACGGGCCAGATCGGCGCCGGCTTCACAACAGGTCTCGGACGCACCGGAAGCTATCTGGACTACGGCTGGAATGTCGGGGCCGGTGTTGGCTACAACTTCAACCATTGGGTCGGCCTTCAACTCAATGTCAACGACAGCCAGATGGGGATCAACTCGGGGACGCTGAGCGGCATTGGCGTGCCGGGTGGCGACGTCAATATGTTCACGGCGACGCTCGATCCAATCGTTCATCTCACTCCCGCGAGCCATGCTGACGTGTACGTGACCGGCGGTTATGGTCTGTTCCGCCGGAATCAGGAATTCACGGCTCCTTCGGTTTCGACGGCGTATGGGTTTTATCCGTTCTTCGGGTTTTATCCTACGTTGATTCCGACGACGCAGATCCTTTCGTCTTATTCCGTGAATAAGCAGGGTATTGATGCCGGCGTTGGAATCGCGTTCGGGACGAAGTGGCATGGGAAGATTTTTGCGGAAGCGAAGTATTACCGGATGTTCTATAACGCGGATTTTCACACGGATTATCTGCCGGTGACGTTTGGTTATCGGTGGTAGGAGCGATTCGGACGGTCCGCGTCGGGCAGAAGCCCGACGGCAACGCCGAAGCGTCGCCCCACGTTTTAGATGTGGGGCGCGGCCTCTGTTTCGAACTGTACCCGGTGCAGTTCGGAATAGAGGCCGTTATTGTTGATGAGGGTTTCGTGTGTGCCGCGCT
>CAZPZE010000317.1:0-8307 GCA_964590625.1 uncultured Solibacteraceae bacterium | reverse complement strand
TGGACAGGCAGCGCCGTCGAGTTACTCACGGTTCCGCTCTGCGTCACCTTCAGCTCATACGTCTTCGCCGGGAGATCCGCCGGTATTTGCAGATTGATCTGATAGAGACCAACCAGCCCAGGCGTCAGGCCCGCAAACGATGTCGGCACGGTAATGTCATCGAGCGTGAGCACCGGCGTATCCAGCACGCGCGCCGGCGGATCGGCTGGTGACGGCTGCCCGGTTGGCACCGGAATGTCTGTGGCGCCGAGGCCCGTCATGTAGAGCACGATGAATTCGCCCGGCGCGGCGGGAGCCGTATCGGACACCAGCGTTCCATCGCCGTGCTGCGCGATCACCAGGCCAGAAGTGAACTGCAGAAGCGCGGGCACTGCGGCGGTGAGCTGAATCGGCTGCGGCGTCGTCAGCGCGCCGTTGGCGTTCACGATGACCTGATACTGCTGGCCCGCCGCGAGCTCAAACGGAATCTGCGCATTGACCTGCGTGGGACTCACGTAGAACAGCGGAGCATGAATGCCGCCGATCAGCACCTGCGTACCGGCGACTTTCGTCGGCAGCGGCAGCGTGTTCGCCGAGGTCGGCTGCGAGGCGAGCGACGTTCCGTAGATCTGGACGATGTTCCCCGGCCCGAGCCCGGCGCCCACCTGCGGATGGAAGACATCGAGCGTTCCGTTCGGTACAAGCTGCGGCGCGGAGTTCGGCGTCACCTGACCGGCCAGCTGCACCACTGCGGGCGAATATCCGGATGCCGATGCCTGCGCATTGATCACGGTCTGCGACGCGGCGCGGCGCGGCGTCCACGTTCCTGAATACAGGCCCGTGGATCCGTTCACGAGCGAAAGCGCCAGCGGCGGATCGCCGTTCGAGAACGTCGCCACGATCTGGCCGCGCGGGACCACGCTGCCGCAGGTATCGACCAGCTGAATGCTGATCGGCGTGGGCCATGCGGCTGGCGCGGAGAAGTTCGTCGCGAGCGCGGTGGGCGCGGGCACGAGCTTCGCGTTCCCGCACGTCGGCCCGTCCGCCGGCTTCAATCCGCTGGCCGCCGGGATCAGCGCGGGCGCCGAGCCCACAGGGGCTTCGACCACCAGCGTCACCGTGACCGAACGAATCGCCGGCCCTGACGCGAAGTTGATCGCGCCGCTGTAGACTCCGGGCGCCAGGCCCGCGGAATCGACCAGCGCGTTCAGTTGCGCGGGCGAACCCGCCGAGGTCGAACCGCCTGTGGAGCTGATGGAGAGCCATCCGCCGCCGCTCGAGGTGGTGGCCGAGGCCTGGAACGTCAGCGGTGTCTTCGAGCTCGCGTACACCGAAATTAATTGCGGCGGCTGCGCGCCGGGCGTGGCGCTCAGGAACAGCAAACCGCCCGGCTGCGGATCCGGGACCACCGGAGTGGCCGCGGGCGAGACGCTGAGCACCACCTGGAAATCCTGCGGCGTATTCACGATCCCGCTTCCGGTCACCCGGATGGTTCCGTAATACGCGCCGACGGGCAGCGCGGCGGCGGCCGTGGGATCGACCGAGAAGCTCACCACGCCGGGCGATGCGCTGGTCGCGGTTCCGGAGCCGCCACCAACCAGCCAGGACGCGCCGGGAAGCACGGATGCCGAATAGCTGACCCCCGCGGTGCTGGACACGCTGACGAGGAACGAACCCGCCGGGTTGCCAGGGGCTCCGCCCGCCGGCATGGAGAACTGGCTGCCGGACGGCCCGAGCACCATCGTGGCCTGCGAGGAGATCAGCAGGGTGACCGGGATCGACGCGTTCCCCGCCGAGGTTTTCACCGAGATCGAGCTCGTATAGTACCCGGCCGGGAGCGATCCGGGATTGGCGGTGACGGTCAGGGCCGCGCCGGGTCCGGGGAGCACGTCGCCTGAAAATGACGTGACCGAAAGCCAGGTGTCAGCCGCCGACACGGAGTTGACCGATAATTTGCCCCCGCCGGAATTCTGAATTCCGAGCGCGGCGGATGAGGGTTGCGGATTCGCCGTCGAACCCACGAACGAGATGATGGTCGACGTCACGGAGAGCTGCGGAGGCGGCGACGTGACCGTGAGCGTGACATCGATCGATTGCGACTTGCCGGCGCACGGGCCGGAGGTGCAGCTCACCACGACGCTGCCCGAATACGGCGACCCTGCCGCTGTCAGGTTGAGAGCCGACGCCGCGAGCCCGACCGAGATCGACGATGGCGTCGATCCGCCGGAGGAGACCGATAGCCATGAACCACCCGATACGGCCGTCGAGAAGCTCAGCAACTGAGCCGCCTGGCTGGAAGTGACGGTCACGGTGGTGGCGGCGGGTACGGCCGACGTCCCGGCCGTCAGGAAGAACGATAAGCTGCCTGCCGAAAGGACCAGGTCAGCGGAGCTCGGCCGTACCGACATCGACAGCGAGACGGTGTTGCTGTTGGCCGGCGAGGCGGAATCGGTGACCACAACGCCCAGCGTGTAATCGCCGGCCGCCGTCGGAGTTCCCGAAATCTGGCCGTCACTCGAGAGCGACAGGCCGTCCGGCAGCGAACCCTTGGCGGCAAACGTGTACGGCGCGATGCCGCCGGTTGCGGTGAGGACCTGGGTGGGGTACTGGGAGTTCGCGATGCCCGAAGGCAGGCTCCCGCCGTTCGTGAGCTGCAGCGGCGCGGGGGCGATCAGAAGGCTGATCGTGCCCACCACTTTTCCGCCGGCCGTATCAGTCACCTGGACACCGAAGGAAAACGAACCCGTCGTGGTCGGTGTGCCGAAGACGTTGCCGCCGCTATCGAGGCTCAGGCCGGGCGGTAGGACGCCGCCGCTCAGCGCCCAGGTGTACGCGGGCGAGCCGCCCTGCGCGCTCAGCGTTCCCGAGTACGGTTGCGAAGCGGTGCCATTGGCGAGCGATTCCGAGAGAATTTTCAGCGGGCCAGGGCCGGTCACCGTCAGCGCCAGGCTGGTGCTGGCCGAGAGGCCCTTCGAGTCGCTGGCTGTCAGACCGACGGAGAATGTTCCGGGCGAAAGCGGTCGGCCGGTGATCGCGGAGCCGGAAACGCCGAGGTTCGGCGGCAGACCAGTTGCCGTGAACGTGTACGGCGGAGTGCCACCCGCCGCGGAGAGCGAGGCGTTGTAGTCGGTCAGGGTGGAAGCAGCCGGAAGCGATCCGGTAGTCAGGCCGAAGGCGGAGAACGTGGCGCCAATGAGCGCCGTCAGCGGCTTAGGCGATGAGTCTTTCACCTGCACCGTGACGCTGGAATCGCCGGGCTGGCTCGGCGTGCCGGTCACTTTACCGTTCTGATCGATGCTGAAACCGGCGGCGCCGGATACCGACCAGGTGTAGGGCGGTGTGCCGCCCTGCGCGCTGAACGATCCGGTCAGAGTTCCGCCGACCGTTGTCGCCCCGAGGCTCGTGGGACCGTTGACCGTGAGCTGCACCGGCGTGATCGTAAGATTGAAAGTCTTCGAGCTCGACTGGGACGTCAGCGGATCGGTCACGGTGACCGACACGCCGTCGGCGAAAGCATTGGCCGGCGTCCCGCTTATCGTGCCGCCCGAGCTCATGCCGAGGCCAACCGGCAAGCCGGTCGCGGACCACGAGTAAGTGCCGGAACCTCCGGTGGCCTGCATGGTAACCGGGCCGTAGCTGACACCGACTTGTCCATCGGGCAATCCGGACGTGATGATCTCCGGCGGCGAAGCGGTCGCGTTCAGGGTCAGCGATCCCTGCCCAGGCGCATCGTTCGCGTCACCAGCATAGAGCGCGACGAACGTGTGGGGCCCGGACGAAATCGACGAAACATTGAAAGTCGCGACCCCGTTGCTCAGTGAAACAGTGCCGAGCGTCGTCGCCCCGTCTTTGAAAGTGATGCTGCCGGTCGCGGTGGTGGGCGAGACGGTTGCGGTCAGAGTGAGCGGCTGGCCAGGCGATGGAGCGCTGGTCGAGGACGTGAGCGAGACCGTGGTCGCGGCCTTCACTGTTTGGGAGAGCGGCGAAGACGTGCTGGCGGCGTCATTCGTGTCGCCGCTATAGGCTGCGGTCAGCGAATGGGAGCCGATGGACAGCGTCGAAATGCTGAGTACAGCGGTCCCGCCACTCAGCTGTATCGTGCCCAGCGTTGTGGTTCCGTCTTTGAAGACCACGCTGCCAGTCGCCGTGGAGGGCGAAACGGTCGCGGTGAGATTCACAAGCGTTCCGAAGGCGGATGGCGTTTGTGACGTGATCAGCGTGGTAGAGGTGGAGACTGGGTTGACGTTCTGGATGACCGCCGAGGACACGCTGCCGACGTTGTTCGCATCGCCGCCATAGACCGCGGTCAGCGAATGTGGGCCTCCGGTGAGCGTCGAAATGTTCAGAACAGCAGTCCCGCTGCTCAGTGCGATGGTTCCGAGCGTGGTGGCGCCGTCCCGGAAGATCACGTTGCCGGTCGCGGTCGAAGGCGAAACAACGGCGGTGAGTGCGATGGTGGCCCCGAACGTCGAGGGATTGGCAGAGGAACTGAGCGTCGTTGAGGACGCGGACTGATTGACCAACTGGACCAGCGGACTGGATGCGCTTGGCGCGTTGGCCGTGTCGCCTCCGTAGGATGCCGTGATGGAATGCGAGCCTGGGGCGAGGGACGCGATGTTGAGGACCGCGCTTCCCTGCTGCAGTGGCGCTGTGCCGATGGGATTGGTGCCCTCGAGGAACGTCACGGCGCCCGTCGCGTTCGACGGGCTCACGCTTGCAGTGAGCGTAATGTTCTGGCCCAGCACGGACGGATTTTGCGACGAATTGAGTGTCGTTTGCGTGGTTGCGATACCGAGAAGAACGCTCACATCGCCGCTTCCCTGGTTAGCGAGAGCGATGTCGGCAATTCCGTCGAAATTGAAATCGGCGGCAATCGGCGACAGGCTTTGCGTTCCGGCGGTATGACTCACCGGGTTCTGGAACGTTGCGTCGCCGTTACCGGACAACACGAAGAACGGTCCGGCCGCCTGAGTCACCACGAGATCGGGGGCGCCATCGCCATTGAAATCGCCGAGCGCGACGGATGCCGGACTTGAGCCCACGGTAATCGTCGTCTGCTGCTGGAATGTGCCGTCTCCGTTGCCCGCGAGGATTCCGACGGTGTTGTCGTTCTGATTGACCACGACAAGATCCTCGGAACCGTCGTTATTGAAGTCGGCCGCCGTGATTGAGGTTGTGTTCTGACCCGTCCCGAACGGGCCGACGAATGAGAACGTGCCATCGCCATTGCCGATCAGGATCGGAAGCTGACCGCCAGATCCGCTGGTCACCGCGAGGTCAGGAATGCCATCGGCATTGAAATCACCGACCGCAATCGCGCGCGGATTGCTGCCGACGCCAGGCGCAGTCTGGCTTGTGAACGTGCCGTCACCAACGCCCTTGAAGATCGAGACGTCGTCGTCACCCGAATTGACGACCGCAAGGTCCGGAACGCCATCGCGGTTGAAGTCGGCCACTGCTACGGCGACGGGAGCTGTCTCAGCGGTCAGGACTGCGCCGCCCGTAAACGCCCCTTGACCGGTGCCGGTGAGAATACTCACCGTGCCATCCGTCGTATTGGCGACAGCGAGATCGAGGATGCCATCGAGATTGAAATCGCCCACGGCGACTGCGGAGGGGCCGACTCCGGTGGCATACGTCTGCGGATTCTGGAAGGTGCCGTCTCCATTGCCGAGCAGGACGGCGACGTTGTTGTCGGCAAAATTCGTAGCTACCAAATCCGTGATGCCGTCATTATTGAAATCGCCCGGCGCCTGCGAGGAGGGCTGGCTGCCGGAGGTAAAGCTCTGCGCCGGCTGGAAGCCCGCCCCTGGGAGAGCGATCATGTTCTGCGTATAAGAGAGGCTTTGGCTGACTGCATTCGATGCGTCGCCGCTGTAATAGGCGGTCAAATCGTTGTTACCGGGATGCAGCAGCGTCGTCGTCAGGGTTGCGGTCCCCTGCGCTATCGTGCTCGTGCCGAGCACAGTGAGCCCGTTATAAAACGTGACTTTGCCGGTGGCGGTCACGGGATCGAGCGTCGCGGTAATCGGCACCGCCTGTCCGTAGAGCGCGAAGCCGTTACTGCTGGTGGAGAGGGAAATCGCCGTGATCGCGGAGACCGTATGGCTGACCTGATTTGAGGAGCTGGAAGCGTTGTTCGCGTCGCCGCCGTAATCTGCCGCAAGCGTGTGATCGCCGACCGCGAGTGACGATGTGGAGAAGCTTGCCTGTCCGCTCACCAGCGTTCCGGTACCGAGCACCGTACTGCCGTCGCGGAACGTGACGGTTCCTGTCGCTGTCGAGGGTGACACGTCCGCTGTCAGCGACACCGTTTCTCCGGAAATCGAAACGTTCGGCGCGACCGTCAGGAACACACTGGTTACGGCGGGATTCACCGTCTGGCTGACCGTGGACGAGGTGCTCGCCGCATTATTGACGTCTCCTCCGTAATCGGCGGTGAGAGAATGCCCGCCCACGGTGAGCGTCGAGACGTTCAGCGTGGCCACGCTGTTCGTCAGCGTTCCGGTTCCGAGCACGGTTGCGCCGTCTTTGAAGGTCACGCTGCCGGTCGCCGTCGGCGAAACCGTCGCGGTGAGAACGATCGTCGTTCCCAGTGTGGATGGGTTCGGCGATGAGGTGAGCGTTGTGGTGGTCGCCGCCTGATTTACCGTCTGGCTGAATACCGGGGAAGTGCTGGCGGCATCATCCGTATCGCCGCCATAGACGGCGGTGAGCGAGTGCGAACCCACCGAGAGCGTAGAGATGTCAAGGTGAGCCGCGCCGCTGGTGACCGCGGCCGTTCCCAAAGCGGTTGCCCCATCGAAGAAGGTGACGCTGCCGGTTGCGGCCGACGGCGAAATGGTGGCGGTCAGTGTGACCGTTGCTCCGTACGTGGATGGACTGAGCGAGGATGTCAGCGTCGTGGTGCTGGATGCCGGATTGACAGTCTGGTTAACCGCCGTCGAAGAGCTGCCGAGATCCAGCGAATCGCCGGTGTATTGGGCGGTGATCGGATGTGTTGCGACCGCCAGGGAAGAAGTCGTGAACTGAGCCACGCCGCCACTGAGCGTTCCGCTTCCGAGCGTGGTGCCGCCTTCCTTGAAAAGGACGGTGCCGCCGGCTGATGATGGCGAGACTGTCGCGGTGAAAGTAACGGTTGTGCCGAACCCTGAGGGATTGGGCGACGACGTCAGGGACGTTGTCGTCGGATTCTGTACTGTCTGACTGACGGCGGTGGATGTGCTGCCGGCATCGTTGGCATCGCCTGAGTACACAGCAGTCAGAGTGTGCGAGCCGGCAGTGAACGCGGAAGTGGTGAATGTGGCCTGGGCCGAGCCGTTGAGCGCCACCGCCTGAAGGGACGTGGCTCCATCGAAGAACGTCACACTACCCGTCGGGATCGTGGCGCCGCTCACGGGCGCAACTGTCGCGGTGAGCGTGACGCTCTGGCCGGTCTGAGAAGGATTGGGCGAGGCGGTCAGCGTTGTAGTCGTCCCGACCTGCTGCACCGTCTGGCTCACAGCCGCCGACGTGCTCGACGCGTTAAAAATGTCGCCATTGTAGTGCGCGGTCAGGGAGTGAACACCGGCGGTGAGAGCGGAAATATCCAGACTCGTGGCGCCGCCGGAAAGCCCGGTGGATCCGAGCGATGTCGCGCCATCAAAGAACGTGACGCTGCCCGCGGCGGAAGACGGAGACACCGTAACGTTCAGCGTCGTTGTCTGGCCGTAGGTGCTCGGGTTGACAGATGACGTCAGCGTCGTGGTGGTCTGAATGAGGCCGAGCAGGATGCTGACCTGATTCGTGTTGAATGAAGATACGACGAGATCCGAGATTCCGTCCTGATTCATATCGGCGACCGCGATACCTCGCGCTCCGCCAGTGGCGCCTGTGGAATAGGGTCCGGCCGATGTCAGGCCGCCCGCTCCATCGCTGAGGAAAACGGTGACCTTGCTGTCGCCGTCGTCCGAAACGGCGAGATCGACTTTGCCATCGCCGTTGAAATCGCCCTGCGAAATCCAGTAGGGCGAGTTGCCGGTCGCGTGCAGAGAGGGTGCGCCGAAAGCGCCCGTTCCCGTGCCGTTCAGAACCGAGATGTTATTCGTTGCCGAATTGGCGCTGATCAGGTCGAGGGCGCCATCGCCATTCAGGTCATACGCGGTCAGGTACTGCTGTCCGGTACCCCCGGCGGGATAGCTTACGGCGTTGGCGAATGTTCCGTTCCCGTTGTTGATGAGGATGCTGACATCGTTCGTGTCCTGATTCGAGGACGCGAGATCCACTTTCCCATCGTTATTGAAATCGCCGGCCACGAGGCCCGCTGGATGGCCGCCCACCGTGTAGGTC
>CAZPZE010000316.1:0-1727 GCA_964590625.1 uncultured Solibacteraceae bacterium | reverse complement strand
GGCGATTGCGGAACGCGCGGGTCCTTCGGTCACGCTTGCGTTCCTGCTGGCGGGCATCGGCTGCGCGTTCGCGGGGCTTTGCTATGCGGAGTTCGCTTCCATGATTCCGGTGGCCGGCAGCGCGTACACGTATTCCTACGCCACGATGGGCGAGCTCATCGCCTGGATCATCGGCTGGGATCTCGTCCTCGAATACGCGGTGGGCGCGGCGACAGTCGCGATCGACTGGAGCCAATACTTCAACAAGGTTCTGCAACTGGTCGGACTTCACGTTCCTTATCAGTGGTGTCATTCCCCGCTGGAATCGATGGGTCCGGGCGGTGCGCACGGGATCATGAACATCCCCGCGGTGGTCATCCTGCTGCTGACCTCGCTGCTGTTGATTCGCGGTATCCATGAGTCGGCGACGGCAAACAACATCATCGTGATCCTGAAGTTGACGATTGTGGTTGCCGTTATCGTTGTCGGGTGGAATTTCATGAATCCCGCGAATCACACGCCGTACATTCCAGCCGATACCACCTATACGACTCCTGAAGGAATTACACATCATTTCGGCGGGATCATGGGGATTCTGGGCGCTGCGGGCGTGGTGTTCTTCGCCTTCATCGGGTTCGATGCGGTCTCGACCGCGGCACAGGAGACGGTGAATCCGAAGCGCGATATGCCCATCGGCATTCTCGGCTCGCTGCTCATCTGCACTCTGCTGTATGTGCTGTTCTCGCACGTGCTCAGCGGCGTCGCCACGGTGCAGGACTTCCGGACCGCCGGCAAAGAAGCATCCGTCGCATTCGCAATCGAGAAATACATGACCGGATATGGATGGCTGGCGAACTTTGTTTCGATTGCGATCCTGGGCGGATTCACGTCGGTCATCCTCGTGATGCTGCTCGGCCAGTCGCGTGTGTTCTACTCGATGAGCTGCGACGGTCTGGTGCCGCCGATGTTCTCCGAAGTGCATCCGAAATACAAGACACCATGGAAGAACAATGTTCTGTTCTTTTTCCTCACCTCTCTGTTCGGTGCATTCCTTCCCGAAGACATTGTGGGTGAGATGACCAGCATTGGCACGCTGTTCGCCTTCATCCTGGTCTGCATCGGCGTCTGGATCATGCGAAAGAAGCGGCCGGATGTGGTGCGCGGCTTCAAAGTGCCCGCGCTGCCGCTAGTCGCGGTGCTTGGCGTCGCGACCTGCGGCGCGATGATCTTCGGACTGGGATGGACCAACTGGGCTCGTTTGATCGCATGGATGCTGATCGGCCTGGTGGTTTATTTCACGTACAGCCGGCGCCACAGCAAGCTCATGCTGAGCGGTGATGGAAAATAGAATTCGTGCCTAAGACATCCGTCATCACAAAAACTGACCTTCCTGGAATCGAGCTCAAAGCGCGCGGAAAGGTGCGCGACGTTTACAGCGTGCCGGACAAGATGCTGGGAGATCCGCTGCTGTTCATCGCAACGGACCGCATCTCCGCGTTCGACTGCGTTCTGCCGCAGGGTATTCCGGACAAGGGGCGCGTGCTCACGCAGATGTCGCTCTTCTGGTTCGAGCTGCTGAAGGACGTGGCGCCGAACCACCTGATCACGGCGAACGTGGACGAGTACCCGGCGCCGCTGCACGCTTATCGCGATCAGCTCGAAGGGCGCTCGATGCTGGTGAAGCGCTGCCAGATGGAGCCTGTGGAATGCGTGGCGCGCGGTTACGTGGTGGGGTCGGGCTGGAAGGA
>CAZPZE010000315.1:0-3057 GCA_964590625.1 uncultured Solibacteraceae bacterium | reverse complement strand
GAACTGGCGGCGAATATCGCGGAGCTCGACCGCGGCCACATTTCACTCGGCGAGAAAGTGAACGTCACGATCATCGCGGTGCCGGACCGGCAGTTCCACGGCACGGTAAAAGATCTTGGCGCGAGCGGGGGGCCGCCGTGGGACCGGCACTTTCAGTGCAAGATCACGCTGGACGATCCGTCACCCGAACTGCGTCCGGGGATGAGCGCGCTGGTGGTGGTGACCGAAGAGCAACTGCACGGCGTGCTTTCACTGCCGGCGCAGGCGCTGTTCGAGAGCGACGGGCGCACTTACGTTTACGTGAAGCAGGGCGCCACGTTCGTTCCGAAGGACGTGAAGCTCACGCGCCGCAACGAAATGCGCGTGGTCGTCGATGGACTCAACGAAGGGCAGGAAGTTGCGCTCTCCAATCCGACGGAAGTGGAGAAGAAAGCGGCGGCCGGCGGCGGCGCGCTGAAGTCTCTGGGGAAATGAGCTTCTACAGTCTGGGCGGGAGATATCTGGCGGATTTCGCGCTCGCGGGGAGCAATCTCTGGGCACAGAAAACGCGCACGCTGCTGACAGCCCTCGGAATCATCTTCGGGGTGGGCGCCGTGATCGGGATGCTGGCGATCGGCGCGGGCGCGCGCGAAGAGTCGCTGCGGTTTATCGAACAACTCGGTGTGCGGAATCTGCTGATCGAATCGCGGCCGGCGACGAGCGATCAGGAACTGCAGCAGCGGCGGCGTTCCTCGCCGGGGCTGACGGAGCGCGATGTGCGCGTGCTGCAGGCGAACGTGGACGATCTCGATCTGATTTCGGCGCGGCGCACGATGCATCCTTCGCGCGTGTTTCCGAAACCGGCGGCCGACATGCCGGAACTGTTCGGCGTGCGTCCGGCGTATGCGCAGATTCATAACTGGAAGCTCGAGGAGGGCAAGTTCTTCGGCAAGGCGGAAGACGATGCGAGCGTCGCCGACTGCGTGCTGGGCGAGAAAGCGAAGGTGTCGCTGCTGGGTTATGGGCCGGCGGTGAACAAGTACGTGAAGGTGAACGATACGTGGCTGCGGGTTTCGGGCGTGCTGGTGAATCAGGCGAGTTCGGGTTCGGGCACGGCGCAATCGGTGGATCCGAATCTGGTGATCTACGTTCCGCTGAACACGTTTCAGTACCGGTTTTTCGAGCAGGGCGGGAGCTTCAAGGATGAACTGGATGGCGTGGACATCCGGCTGAAGCTGGGCGCGGACAGCGTGCAGGCGGCGAAGGTAGTGACGGCGATTCTGAATTCGACGCATCATGACGTTCCGGATTTCACGGTGACGATTCCGGCGGAACTGCTGGCGGAACAGCAGCGCGCGCAGTCGATCTTTACGTACGTGATGGTGGCAATCGCGGCGATTTCGCTGCTGGTGGGCGGCATCGGGATCATGAACATCGTGCTGGCGACGGTGCTGGAAAGAACGCGTGAAATCGGAATACGGCGTTCGATCGGTGCGCGGCGCGGCGACATTGTGCGTCAGTTTCTGCTGGAGTCCGTCTTGATTTCAATCGGTGGAGGGATGGTGGGGATTGCGTTCGGATATTTTCTTTCGTGGCTGATCGCGCGCGCGGCGGAATGGCAAACGATCGTCACTCCCTCGTCGATCGCGATTGCGTTTGGGGTATCGGTGGCGGTGGGTGTGATTTTCGGGATTTATCCGGCGCGGAAAGCGTCGCGGATCGATCCGATCGAGGCGCTGCGTTATGAGTAGCGGCATCAGCAGGGGCACCCGGCGTCTGGCCGCGGCCGTGATGCTGGCGCTGATGGCGCCGTTTGCGCTGATGCCGGCGACGCTGCCGGGCTCGGCGTGGTGGGAGCACCGGATGTATCCGAATGTGGTGAAAGTTCGGGAAGTGAAGGGGCTCGAGGAGCGGATTGTCAACAACACGCTGAGCCTGACGCTGAAATCATTTCTGGAACTGGTGCTGATGAATTCGACGGATATCAATCTGGTGCGGCTGGATGTGTATACGTCGAGCACGAATATTCTGGCAGCGCGGGCGCCGTACGATCCGTTTGCGTCGGCTACGTTTCAGGCGACGCGGTCGATCAGTCCCTCGTCTTCGCAGATCAGCGGCGCGACGACGCTCAGCAACCTGACGCAGGATACCGGGCTCAATTTCCAGCAGCTTCTGCCGACGGGGCAGAACGTCACGGCGAGTTTCACGACGATTCGGAGCTCGAATAACAGCGCGTTCAGTCTGCTGAATCCGAGCATTCTGGGGTCGTTCAATTTTTCGGTGGCGCAGCCGCTGCTACAGGACCGTTCGCGCATTGAAGTGCGCGGCCCGATACAGATTGCGCGCTCGGAGCTCACGATTACTTCGCGGCAGAGCGAAGCGCACATCGCGGATCTGGTGGCGACGGCGGCGAGCGCTTACTGGACCGCGGTGCAGGCGCGTGACAACGTGAAGGTGCTGCAGCAGACGCTCGATCTGGCGCAGAAATCGTACGATCACGACAAGCAGGCGCTTGATCTGGGGGCGCTGGCGCAGCTCGATATTTTCCAGTCCGAGGCGCAGGTGGCGGGGCGCAAACGCGATCTGGTGCAGGCGAATTACATCTACAAGGCGGATGTGGATGCGCTGCGGCGGATGATGGGGGCGGATCTGACGCCGGAACTGCGGGCGGTGGATATTGTGCTGGATGACGATCCGGCGAAATTGCCGTCGAAGGCTGCGGTGCTGCCGTACGAGGAAGCGCTGACGGCGGCGTTGCGCGTGCGGCCGGAGCTCGATGCGGCGCATCGCTCGGTGGTGCTGGATGACATTCAGGCGAAGATCGCGCGGAACCTGCTGATGCCCCGGCTGGATCTGGCGGTGAATGTATCGTCGGCCGGGCTGGGCGGAAATCAGGTGGCGGTGGTGGGACCTCTGGGGATCACGACGCCGGCGCTGGCGGGCGGGCTGGGCGACAGCCTGACTCAGGTGTTTGCCTTCAATTATCCGAGCTATGGGGCGTCACTGACGCTGACGCTGCCCCAGCGCAGCAGCAGCGCGCGGGCGCAACTGGTACAGACCGAAGTGCAAAAGGCGCGC
>CAZPZE010000314.1:0-1908 GCA_964590625.1 uncultured Solibacteraceae bacterium | reverse complement strand
CCACCATCGAGCACGAGATCGACGCGGCCATCCATCACGCCGAAAACCTCAATGCCGGTGGTGCATGTGGGCCGGCCGGAGAGATTGGCGCTCGTGGCAATCAGAGGCTGGTCGAGACGAGTGAGAAGCTCATCCACCAGGCGGGATTTTGACTGCCTGACGGCAAGGCGGCCGGTGTTGCCCGTCGCGCGCAGCGGCAGGGTGGGAGAAGCCGTCATGATGATGGTAAGCGGCCCTGGCCAGAATCGCCGCGCGAGAACGTGGAAGCGCGGCGTGACCTCGCGCACCAGTTCTTCCACCATTAATGTGTCGCGAACGAAAATCGGCAGCGGGCGGTGGTTCTCCCTGCCCTTGGCGTGGTAGACCTGCCGGACCGCGCGGAGATCGAACGGATCCGCCACCAGGGCGTACAGCGCGTCCGTAGGAATCGCAACCACCTGCCCCAGACGGATTGCCGCCTCGGCGCGGTCGAGCGCTTCTACAGAGGGAGACTCAGGATCAATCTCGATGAGATTGGTGGCCACGCGGTCAAGCGTAACACGATCTAACCTGCGGTCTGGAGTCTGACTTCCTCGGAGGCAATCGCTTCCGGAGTGTCCGTGGCGCGGGGCTCGAAGGAGTAGCCAAATCCGCGGACCGAATGAATGAGACGCGGGGCGGCGGTATCGGCTTCGATTTTCTGGCGCAGCCGCAGGACATAGACATCCACGGTGCGGTCCGTCACGGCGCGATCCTGGCCCCAGACGCCGTTCAGCAGCTGCTCGCGGCTGAAGACAACGCCGGGACGGCTCATCAGGAATTCGAGCAGCCGGAACTCGGTGGCGGTCAGAGTAATGTTCGCGCCGTTCAGCGTCACGCGGCAGCTGGTGCGGTCGAGCTCAATCCCGCCGGCTTTGAGCGAACGGGAAGGCGCCGTGGGTCCGCGGAACTGCAGCTTGATGCGCGCGATCACTTCGCGGACGAAGAACGGCTTCACGATATAGTCGTTAGCGCCCAGTTCCAGGCCGACGATGCGATCGGTTTCGGAAGCGCGGGCGGTGAGGAAGATGATCGGAATCTGAGCGAACTGGGCATCGTTACGGATGCTTTTGCAGACGTCCAGCCCGTCGGAATCCGGGAGCATGATGTCGAGCAGGATCAGGTCCGGGCGCACGCGGCGGCAGAGATCGAGAACACCCCGGCCGGTCTGCGAACCCACGAACGCAAATCCTTCTTTTTCAAGGTTGTATTTCAGGAGGGCGTAGAGGTCGGTATCGTCCTCAATGAGCAGAATTCGTTTTGCCACAAATCGGTATCCTTCGCCTTCAGGGTACGAAGAATTCGGTTACAGGGAGGTTAAGGCGGGGTAAACGGTGGGTGAAGTTCCGGCAGTACTATTCGGGGGGCTCAGTTTGGGGTGGGTTTTTCAATACGGTCGACCACCAGAACCCGGGCTGGTCCTTTGCTGCGAATGAGTTTGAGACCGAGTTCGCGGTCGACAACGGACGGGAGATTGGGCGGGTCCTCGTCCAGCAGGATATTGTACTTGTAAGTGCCATCGAGATTCGTCTTATTCGCGACCGGGGCGTGCAGGATGCGGCTGAAGGAGTCGGCGATCTGGGCGATCGAGCAGCCGCTGCTGATCAGGTGGCGACCGTCTGCCTCGCGGGCTATCGCCGCGATTCCGGGCCGCACCGGCCGGCCTGAAACGGTCATTGTCGATTCCGGATCCGCTGCCTTCAACTTGCCCGGCTTCGAGACCACGAGATCCCACTGATCGATCTGGCGCTGCTCATAGTGCGTCTTCACGTTGAATCGGTCTTCGAGCATCGATTGAAACATCAGGCGAAGGTTGTCCTCGTCCGGATTGCCCGGCGCTTCCGCTTCGATGTCCAGCCAATCGAGCGGCATGTTGTCTGGGAATGATAC
>CAZPZE010000313.1:0-19456 GCA_964590625.1 uncultured Solibacteraceae bacterium | reverse complement strand
ATTCACGCCCACTGCCCGCAGCAGCGTGCTCTTTCCAGACATGTTCGATCCACTAACGACGAACAACTGCACTGGTGGGACCAGGCGAACATCGTTTCGGATGGTACGCTCGTCCGCGAGAAGCGGGTGTCCGAGCCCCTGCGCATCGAATACGGGGGCGCTTTCCGCGAACTGCGGAAGGATGTCCGCTGGATGCTCATACGCGTAGTTCGCCAGCGAGGAGAGCGCTTCGATTTCCGCCACGGCGTCGAGCCAGACCGGAATGAGCGCGCCGTTCTCCACGCGCCATGCTTCGAGCGCCATGGCGAGCTGTGTGGTCCAGAGAAGCGGCGGCCCGGCGATCCGCAGAAAGACGTTGTCGCGCGAATCGATCAGTTCCATGAAACGGCGCAGCCGGGCGATTCGCTTCGAAGCCGGATGCCCGCTTGCCGTTCGGATGGCGCCGATAAGCTCAGTCAGGCGTGGAGAGGTGAATCTTTGCCTTTCGAGCAGCGCGAGGATTTCGGAGAGCAGATCCAGATCGTGCGCCGGCTCGTTGATTCCTCCCACGATTTTCAAAACGCGCACCCGCACGCTGAGGGCGATCAGGCCGACCGCGGCGCCGAGCACGATCACGACTCGCGTCGCCGCGATCCCGACGAACTCCGTGGCAAACCACCACAGCAGCGCCGCGCCCATAATGATCGAAAGAACGAAGGACGCCGAGCGCAGGCCGGACGCGAACGGATCGAGCGGGGCAGTGGCCCAGGCGGTGATCTGGTCGGGTTTCACCCCGACGCGAAAATCGCTGCCGAGCGTGGCGAGTTGCTCGCGGAGATCGACGAGCGGACGAAGCTCTTCGACCGCTTCATGCCTCTGACGGAGAGTCGCCGGATCGGCACTGGTCAGCAGCCAGGATGCGAGCCGGGCCTCGCCGGCACGGGTTCGGGCGGTGGAGAGAAGCTCGAAGAGGCTGGCGCGGCCGAACAGATCGAGGTCAACGGCGTACGGATGGTGAGGATCGACGAATCGGTCGCCGGACTCGCCGCCGCCATGCCAGCGGTTTTCGAGCCGGGCGAAACCCCGCTCGAAGAATCCGATGGCGCGCCGGGCGAATTCCATCTCGCGCTCGAGCCGCGACTGAAGCCAGACCAGCCCAATGAAGCCCGCCAGCGGAATCGCCGCGAACCAGGCCGAAAGGCCGCCCCGAATCGCGAACCAGAGAAGCGCCGCCCCGGCCGCGAAAACCGCGAGACGCACCAGCCCCAGGCGATGCCGGCGGGTGTCGAGAGACGCGAGGGCCGCGGTCCGTGCCGTGAGACGTTCCCGATAGACATCCTGCGGCGCGGCAGCCATCAATGCCAGCTTATCGGACCGGCAGAAGCTGTGTAATAAAATTGAGTTTTGCCCGCCAGAACGGGCGCGTAGCTCAGTTGGTTAGAGCGCTTCCTTCACACGGAAGAGGTCCGGGGTTCGAGTCCCTGCGCGCCCACCATTCATTGAAACCGAGACGAGACGCTGACTGATCGCGCTTGTTATCTGCCGTCCAACGGCGGTTGAAGTGCTGGACCTCCTGGTTCATCTTCGTCATATTCATTCGTTCATGAAAAGAGAGGTGGTGCAGTGTCGGAATTAATGAAGCAGAGCTCGAACGGCGGCCCCGCGTTCATCGGACAGGGAACGATCATCAAGGGCAGCATTCACAGCAAGGAAGATTTGATTCTCGACGGCGAACTGGAAGGCGATCTGGATGTGGAGAACCGCAGCCTGACGATCGGTCCGCATGGGAAAGTGATCGCGAACGCGAAGGCGCGCGAAGTGGACATACAGGGAAATATGACCGGCAATGTCGCATCGTCGGGAAAAACCTTCATACGATCGTCGGGGCAACTGCTGGGTGACGTCGTCACCGGCGGCATCGTGATCGAAAACGGCGCGGTGTTCAAGGGAAGGGTGGAGATCCTGACGCCGGTGAATCGAACCGCGGAGGCGAAGAATGGCGAATGACTCCCTGACCAGACAGGAAGAACTGGTCGACGGGAAGTATCACCTGGGGGCGGTGCTCGGCCGGACGCGCCGAAGCACGGTTTACGAAACGCAGTTTGGCACGGATGAGGCACCTGCCGCCATCAAAGTCCGCGAAAGAGATGAGGACGACTGGGAAAACTGGGAGGATCCGATCGAGCGCTGGCAGAGCGCGATGGAACTGGCGCATCCGAATCTGCTGAAGATTTACGCCGTGGGGTCGTCCACCCTGAACGACGCTCCCGTCACTTACGCCGTGATGGAACGCGCCGACGAATCGCTTGAAGGCGTTCTGGCGACGCGGACTCTCACGCCACGCGAGATGCGCGAGGTACTCACGCCGGCAGCGGCGGCGCTGCGATATCTGCACGATCACGGTTATGCGCATTCCCGGCTGCGTCCCGCCAAGGTGATGGGGGTAGGGGAAGAGATCAAGCTGACGAGCGACGGCGTGACTCGGCTGGACGAAGGAGGATCAGCCGCCGAGGACATGAAAGCGCTCGGAGCGTTGATCGTGCAGTCGATGACGCGCAGATCGGCGGACGGCGGTGTCCCGACTGAGATTCCGGAAACGTTCCACGAAATTGCGCAGCATTGCCTGGATCCCGACCCTGCCGCGCGGTGGACTGCCGGGCAGGTGCTCGAACGGCTCTCACGGCCCGAGGTGGTGCGTCCCCTGCCGGCGCATCAACTCCACACATATGAGGTAAATCCGGCACGGACTCCCGCCGCCGAATCGCCAGCGGAGGCCGAGCGCAGGGAGGAAGAGCGCGAGCCGGAAGAATCCACGAACGGCATCCCGAACTGGATCTGGGCAGCGCTCGCGGCGCTGATCATGATCGTGCTGATCGCGGCGGTGCTGCGGAAGAAGGACCTGGCCGAGCACACCTCGCCACCGGCCGCTGTCGCACAGCAGCAGACTTCGGCGGCCACGGCGCCAGCACCCGTGCCCGTTCCGCAGACCATGCCGAGCGTCGCCGGTGCAACCCAAGTTAAGCCGGGTGGATGGTCGGTCATCGCGGCGGCATATACTTCGCGTGGACCTGCGGAGAAGCGAATGCACGAAATGGCGAAAAAATGGCCGCGCTTCAACGCGAGCGTACTCGAGCTCCAGACCGGAAAGGCGCAATACCTGGTTGTACTGGGGCAGAATCTTTCCCAGGACGAGGCCGATACGTTGCGGAAGCGTGCCGTAGCGGCCGGGTTCCCGCGTGACACCTATATCAAAAAGCTGATGTAACCCGGCGAGCGGCCTGGGCGCATCCTAAGCCCCTGGGTACTTTAGTGCCAGGCCTATCCCCCTGATCTCGGTTACAATACGTTCTTATGAACCGAGCAGCCGCCATTCTTGTCTCCGGGCTATTTGCGCCTGTGCTCTGCCTCGCCGCCAGCCCCTTCGTCGGCAGATGGGATTTTACGGTCCCTGCGTCGAACGGCAACAATAACGCCTACTGGCTGGGCGTCACCGAAAAGGGCGGCGCGCTGGATGTCTGGTTCCAGCCTTCTGGCGGCAACGTCATCCAGATCAAGAACTTCAAGGAGGAGGGCTCGCACCTGAGCGTCACGGTTTCCGCCGCGACGGCCACGCGCCCCGCCACCACGTGGGAGCTGGATGCGGCGGGCGGCAAACTGACCGGCGCCATCAAGAACGGCAACAACTCCACACCCGTCACCGGCCTGCCCGCGCCCGAGCTGAAGCGTCCGGAGCCTAAAGCCTGGACCGCTCCCGTCGCGCTTTTCGACGGCAAAGACCTGAACGGCTGGGAGCCGATCGGCAATGTGGCGAATAATCACTGGGTCGTACAGGACGGGCTGCTGGTGAATGAAGCCCACGGCGCCAACCTGCGCTCGAAGAATACCTACACGGATTTCAAGGTTCATTTCGAAGTAAATTGCCCGGATCTGGCCAACAGCGGCTTCTATCTGCGCGGCCGGTACGAAGTGCAGCTCGAATACGAGAAGGAAGGCAGCGAACCGCCGGAGCGCGGCATGGGCGCGATCTATGGACGGATTGGCCCGGCAGTCACCTCTCCCCGCACCCCTGGCCAGTGGGAATCATTCGATATCGAGCTGGTGGGCCGGACGGTCACGATCTCGCGCAATGGCGTTCTGACCATCGATCACAAGGAAATTGAAGGCATCACCGGCGGCGCGCTGGACGCTCATGAGGGCGATCCGGGTCCGTTTTATATTCAGGGCGACCACACGGGCGGTCTGAAGTTCCGCAACATCACGGTTTCTGTCCCCAAGAACTAGGCAGGGAATTCAAGCGGTATGACGTCGAAGAGCACGGAAAGCGGGGACGCCGGCGGCGTTCCGTCCGGCGGGACCACCGCTGGCGGCGCGGCTGCGGCCAAATCTGCTTCCGTGAAGACGTCGGAGGGAGGCAAGGCGGCGGCCGTGAAGCCTGCAGCCACAAAGAACGGCGCCCCCAAAGCCGCGTCCAAACCTCGCCCGGGGAGAAAGCCGAAAACCCAGCACCTGACCCCGTGCAACAAGTGCGGTGGGGAGATTTTCCGGTCGTCTTTCCGCAATCTTGGCGAAGTGATCATCAGCCCGTTGCTCCTGCCCTTCCGTTGCTCACGCTGCGGGTGGCGGCAATTCCGGTCGAGCTTCTCCCGCGTGCGCGACAAAAGCAATTACCGCCGCGCTACGACGGATCAGTAACCCTCCGGCCCCACCCCGTCTGCTACACTAAATCTTTCATGGCCACCCGGACCACCTCTGGCGCATTCGGGCATCATCACCACCATCGCTCCACAAGTGCGCGGGTGCCGGCCTGAAATTGATTTAAGGTTCAAACGAAAGGACGCCCGCCGCAGCAAACGGCGGGCTTTTTTCTTGCCCAGGCCCCCGCAGAGGGGCCAGCCAGGCAGCGGCGGTGCAAAACAAAAAATGACGAAACTCGACTTCGGAAAACTAGACGGATTGCTCCCGGCCATCGTTCAGGACGCCACTTCGCACCGCGTTCTCATGCTCGGCTTCATGAATGAAGACGCCTGGCGCAGGACGCTCGAAACCGGCAGCGTCACGTTCTACAGCCGCACGCGGAACAAGCTCTGGACCAAGGGCGAAACGTCCGGAAACCGGCTGGTCGTGAAGGACATCTTCAACGACTGCGACAACGACACGCTGCTGATCACGGTCGACGCGATCGGCCCCGGCGTTTGTCACGCGGGCTATGAGAGCTGCTTCTACCGGAAGCTCGAAAACGATGAGTGGGTGGAGAGCGAAAAGCCGACCTACGATCCGAACGCTGTCTACGGAGGAGGCCGTTAATGAGGAAGCTCAAACTCGGCATCCCCAAAGGCAGTCTGGAAAACGCGACGGTTGACCTCTTCCGCCGCGCCGGCTTTAACATCAGCACCAGCTCGCGGTCTTATTTTCCGTCGATCGACGATCCTGATATCGAGTGCATGCTGATCCGCGCGCAGGAGATGGCGCGTTACGTCGAAGACGGCATTCTCGACGCCGGCCTCACCGGACTCGACTGGGTTTCCGAAGTCGGCGCGGACATCGTTGCCGTCGCGGATCTGATCTACGCGAAGCAAAGCTTCGGCAAAGTGCGCTGGGTTCTGGCGGCGCCGGAAGACAGCAACATTCGTTCGGTGAAAGATCTCGAAGGCAAGACGATCGCGACCGAGCTCGTGGCCACCACGAAGCGCTATCTCGAAAAGAACGGAGTGAAGGCGAAGGTCGAGTTCAGTTGGGGCGCGACCGAAGTGAAGCCACCGGTTCTCGCCGATGCGATCGTGGAAGTCACGGAAACCGGCTCCTCGCTGCGGGCGAACAAGCTTCGCATCGTCGAAACCGTGCTCGAATCGAACACACAGCTCATCGCCAACAGGGCTTCCTGGCAGGATGAATGGAAGCGGGCGAAGCTGGAGGATTTGAAGCTCCTGCTCGATGGCGCAATCGCGGCGCTCGGCAAGGTCGGGCTGATGCTGAACGTGCATCAGACCAGTCTGGAAGCCGTGCTCGGCGTGCTGCCCGCGCTGAAGCGGCCGACCGTTTCTCACCTGAGCGACGGCGAATGGCTGGCGGTCAACACGATTCTCGACGAATCCACCGTTCGCGTCATCATCCCGCGGCTGAAGCAGGCGGGCGCGGAAGGCATCGTCGAGTATCCGCTGAACAAGATCGTGATGTAAGCATGATCCGGATACTCACATCGAAGGACGTGGGCCGCGTTCTGGCGCGGCGTTCGGCGCGGCTGGCGGATGCGGAAGCCGTCGTTCGGCCGATTCTCGACGCGGTGCGGAAGCGCGGCGACAAGGCGCTCCTCGAATACGCGAAGAAGTTCGATGGGCTGACGGCGACGTCCGTTCGCGTGCCGGAAGCCGAGCTGAGCGCGGCGGCGAAGCGGCTTTCCCCGGAATTCCGGAAGGCAGTGGATGTCGCGTCGGCCAATGTGCGGCGCTATGCCGAAAAGCAGTTGCCGAAGGAATCGTCCAGCTCGTTCGGCGCGGGTCATCAACTCGGGCAGATCGTCCGGCCGCTCGATACGATCGGCGCCTACATTCCGGCGGGCCGATATCCGCTGCCTTCCACGCTCATCATGACGGCGGTGCCCGCGCTGGTGGCGGGCGTCACGAACGTCTGTGTTGCGTGCCCGAAGCCGGTGGATGAAGTTTATGGCGTGGCGCACGATCTCGGGCTGCGGCAGGTGTTTCGTATGGGCGGCGCGCAGGCGATTGCGGCCTTCGCGTTCGGGACGAAAACGGTGCCGCGCGCCGATCGCATCGTTGGGCCCGGCAATATCTACGTCGCGGCCGCGAAGCGTCTGCTGGCGGGCGATGTCGGAATCGATTTCGTCGCAGGGCCCACGGAGATCCTGATCATCGCGAACGATGCGGACCCGCGCTATCTCGCCGCGGATATGCTGGCGCAGGCCGAGCACGATACGGATGCCAGTTCGATCCTGCTGACGAAGTCACGGCGTCTGGCGGAACGCACGGCGAAGGAAATCGAAGCGCAGCTTTCGACGCTCTCGACTGCCGGCGTAGCGCGCAAGGCGATCGACAAAAACAGCGCCATCATCCTGGTGGATTCGCTCGATCAGGCGGTGGAGCTTTCGAACCGCTTCGCTCCTGAGCACCTGGCCATTCACCACGAAGAACTGCTGCCGAAGATCCGGCATGCGGGCAGCGTCTTTGTGGGGCCGTGGAGTCCCGAAGCGGCGGGCGATTACGCGTCCGGCCCCAACCACGTGCTGCCGACGAACGGTGTGGCGCGTCTGCGGGGCGGTCTCTCCGCCGCGGACTACGTGAAAGTGATCTCGGTCCAGAAGCTGGACGCAAAGGCGCTGCGGAAGATTGCGCCGTCTGTCACGACGCTGGCGCGTGCCGAAGGCCTCGAAGCACACGCGAGATCGGTCGAGGTGCGGCTTGGCTAGTCTCACGCCGCGCAGGGCGGTGCAGTCGATGGCGCCGTATTCGCCGCCCACCGGCAACCGCCACGACAAACTTCGCCTCGATTTCAACGAAAACACGGTCGGCTGTTCGCCGGCCGTGATCGAACACCTGAAGTCGATCCTGACAGCCGGGGAGCTCACGGTTTATCCGGATTACGCGCGCGTGAAAGCGGCGCTCTCGGCGCACTTTCGCGTTTCGCCGGATGAGCTTCTGTTGACGAACGGAACAGACGAAGCCATTCAGGTCCTCGTCAACACATATGTGGATGACGGCGACGAAGTGATCGCGTTGCGGCCATCCTACGCGATGTACCGTTTCTACGCCGAAGTCGCAGGGGCGAAGATCGTCGAAGTCGATTACAAAGCGCCGGCGCTGGCGTTTCCCATGGCCGAATTGCTGGCCGCGATCACACCGCAGACGCGCGCCATTCTCATTGCGAACCCGAATAACCCCACAGGCACCGCGATCGACCTGCCGGCCATCGAACGAATTCTGAAAGCCGCGCCGAATGCCGCCGTGCTGATCGACGAAGCGTATTACGAATTTTTCGGCGTCACGGCGATGCCGCTGATTGCGAAATATCCGCAGCTGTTCGTCAGCCGGACGTTTTCGAAAGTCTACGGAATGGCGGCGCTTCGTATGGGCTGCCTGTTCTCGCAGGCTGCGAATGTCAAATTTCTGCACAAAGCGCAATCGCCCTACAGCGTGAACGCCCTCGCTGCCGCGGCGGCGGAAGCGGCCATCCGCGACACAGCTTACATCGAAAACTACGTGACTGAAGCCCTCGCCGCGCGCGAAATGCTGGAAGCGGGCCTCGAAAAGCTGGGCATCGATTACGTTCCGGGCTCGGCGAATTTCGTCCTCGGTTACTTCGGTGACCGCGCCGTCGAAATCCGCGACGCTCTCCGCGAAAAAGCCATCCTCGTGCGCGACCGCAGTTACGAAATTCCCGGCGGCGTTCGCATCACCGTCGGAACGCGCGCACAGACGCGGCTCGTGCTCGATGAACTGGGGAAGATCTGGTGAAGGACCTGATCGTTTTCGATATGGACGGCGTGCTGGTGGACGTCAGCGAATCCTATCGCGCCGCCATCCAGGCAACGGTCCGGCACTTCACCGGCGTGGAACCGAGCGGCGACGAAGTCCAGGCCTGGAAAAACCGCGGCGGCTTCAACGATGACTGGAAGCTTTCGCATCGCATGATTCAGGAGCACGGCGAAGAGGTGGATTACGACGAGGTAGTCGCGCGGTTCCAGAAGATTTTTCTCGGCGATAACCGCGATGGCCTGATCCTGCGCGAGCGCTGGATCGCGCGCGAAGGGTTGCTCGACCGTCTTGCTCTGAATCACGCACTCGCGATCTTCACTGGCCGGTTCGGCTGGGAGGCGCAGATCACGCTCGACCGATTTGGGCAGAAGATTTTCGATCCCGTGGTGGGCGTGGATCATGTCACGCATCCCAAACCCCATCCGGAAGGTCTGCACAAGATCCGCGCCAAAGTCAGCCACCGCAAAGTCTGGTATCTGGGCGACACGGTGGATGACGCGCGGGCCGCGAGCGCCGCGGGAGTTCCATTTATCGGCATTGCCTCGCCCAACGCGCCGCGCCACGAAGAACTCGCGCGCCTGCTCCGCGAAGAAGGCGCCGTGGCCGTAATCGACGACATCAATTCTCTGGAGGACGCCCTTGCCGCGCACCGCTAAAATCGAGCGCAACACCAAAGAAACGCGCATCTCGGGCGAGCTGCGCATCGAAGGCCGCGGCCGCTACAACATCTCGACCGGCATCCGCTTCTTCGATCACATGCTGGAGCTCTTCACCAAACACGGCGCTTTCGACCTGGCGCTCAAAGCGGATGGCGACCTCGACGTCGATCAGCACCACACGGTGGAAGATGTCGGCATCGTCATCGGCCAGCTGTTTTCGAAAGCGCTCGGCGATCGCAAAGGCATCAACCGTGCGGGCTATTTCGTTCTGCCTATGGATGAGACCCTCGCCGTTGTCGCGGTCGATCTCGGCGGACGCCCGGCGCTCGTCTACAAAGATCTGGTGCGCGTCCGGCTCGTCGGCGATCTGCAGACGGAGCTGATGACGGATTTCTTCGACGGCTTTGTCCACCACGCAGGCGCCAACCTCCACGCCAAAGTTCTCTACGGCCGGTCGAATCACCACAAGCTCGAAGCGATCTTCAAATGCTGGGCGCGCGCTATGCGCTATGCCACATCAACCGACGCGCGTCTGAAGGATCAGCTTCCGTCGACCAAGGGACTTCTGTGATCGCGATCTTCGACTATGGCGCAGGCAATCTTCGCAGCGTGCAAAACACGCTCGATGAAATCGGCGCGCCCTATGAGCTCGTGCGCGATGCCGAAGGATTGCGCCGTGCACCGAAAATCATTCTTCCGGGCGTCGGCCACTTCGGCCAGATGCTTCGGGCCCTTGATCAGATGAAGGTGCGTGAGGCGCTGACCGAGCGCATCCGCGCCAACGTGCCCTTTCTCGGCATCTGCCTCGGCCTGCAGGCGCTGTTCGAATCGAGCGCGGAAGCGCCGGACGAGCGCGGCCTTGCCATCTTCCCAGGCGCAGTGCAGCGCTTTCAGATCGATGCGCGAGTGCCGCACATGGGATGGAATCAGGTGGACGCCGTCCGCCCTTCCAAACTTCTGAAAGGCCTTCCCGAGAGGCCGCATCTTTACTTCGCGCACAGCTATTACGTTCCGGTCGTCGAGCAGACCGCCGCCACCTGTACGTATTCAATCCCCTACACCGCGATCCTCGAATCCGGCAATACGTTCGGCGTGCAGTGCCATCCCGAAAAGTCCGGCCCGCTCGGCCTCGCGATCGTGCGCAATTTCGTGGAGCTCGAATAATGCTGGCGAAGCGCATCATTCCCTGCCTCGACGTCACCGCCGGCCGCGTGGTGAAAGGCGTGAACTTCGTAAACCTGCGCGATGCGGGCGATCCCGTCGAGCTCTCCGACCGCTACAACCAGCAGGGCGCGGATGAACTGGTCTTTCTCGATATCACGGCATCGAGCGACGCGCGCAACATCATGGCCGACGTGGTGGCTCGCACCGCAAGAAAAGTCTTCATACCGCTCACCGTGGGCGGCGGCATTCGCTCGGTTGCCGACGCACGCCTGATTTTGATGTCCGGCGCCGATAAAGTCTCCGTCAATACTTCCGCCGTTCGCCGCCCCGAGCTGATCACCGAACTCAGCCGTGAATTCGGCGCGCAGGCCGTTGTTCTCGCCATCGACGCGCGCCGCCGCGCGCCCGGCAAATGGAACGTTTTCACAAAGGGCGGACGCGTGGATGAAGGCATCGACGCCGTGGAATGGGCCGCGCGCGGCGAATCGCTCGGCGCCGGTGAGATTCTGCTCACATCCATGGATACCGACGGCGTCCTCACCGGCTTCGATTGTGATCTGACGCGCTCTGTCTCGCGCGCCACGAAGATCCCGGTTATCGCTTCCGGCGGCGCCGGCGAGCCTGCGCACTTTCTGCGCGTGCTCACCGAGGGCGAAGCAGACGCTGCGCTGGCCGCGTCCATTTTTCACTACGGCACATACACGGTCGACGATCTTAAGGAATATCTCGACCGTGAAGGAATACCTGTCAGAAAGAACAAATGATTATTCCGTGCATTGATCTGATGGATCACAAAGTCGTGCAGCTCGTTCAGGGCCGCGAGAAGGCTCTTGAGGGCGATAGCCCTGAGGAGATGCTGCGCAAATTTTCTGTATTCTCGCAGATCCAGGTGATCGATCTCGACGCCGCCATGGGGCGCGGCGCGAACGATGACCTCGTGGAGATGCTGGCTTCGAAGGCTGTCATCCGCGCGGGCGGCGGCGTTCGCACTGTGGAACGCGCGCAGACTTTGCTGCGCCAGGGCGTGTACCGAATCATCGTCGGCACATCCGCGTTCAATTCAGAAGGACCGAATCACCCTTTCCTCGAAAGTCTCGTCACTGCGGTCGGCCGGGATCGCATCGTGCTCGCGCTCGATACGAAAGGCGGGCGTATCGTCATCAAGGGCTGGCAGGAAGCGACGCGCTTCACCGCCGAAGAGATGATTCGCCAGCTCGAGCCTTACTGCTCCGGCTTCCTCTGCACCTACGTAGATAAAGAAGGCATGATGCAGGGCACCGATCTCGACTGGTTCCGCCGCCTGCGCGCGGCAACCGATATGGAGATCACTGCCGCCGGCGGAATCACTACAATTGACGATATTCGCGCTCTCACCGGCATGAATATCCATTGCGCGCTCGGTATGGCAATCTACACAGGCCGGCTCGATCTGGGCGAGCTGGCGCAGCTTCAACCCACCTTTTGACCAGTACACCGGGGTTTGCCCGCCGTGATACAGTACAGCAAAGCGAACGCTTAGCGTTCTCGGCGATCCCTGTTGCGCGTCTCGGTGTCTGATGCGCGCAATCCGCCATTAGTTGCGCGGGCCACATGGTCCGTCGAGTGCGGGAGGTTCGGAGGTGGGGAAAATGAGGATCGGTCCTACGGTTGTCGTTCTGACTTCCGTATTGACTTGCTGCCTTCCGGCGTGGGCAGCGAACGAAACGCTGGCACGCGCCCGCCAGATGGAAGACACCGGCAACACCGCCGGTGCGCGCCAACTTCTCGCTCAGGCCGCACAAAACACATCCGACGCGGAACTCCTCTCCGGCTATGCCGATACCCTCGAACGTACTCATGACGCCGGGGCACGCGCGGCTTTCCGTAAGGCCGCCGCGGAATGGAAGAAGCAGGGCCGGCTGACGGAGGCGATGGCTGCGCAGCGCCGCGCCGTCATGCTGGACCTCATCGCCGGTGATCGGGCCGCCGCGGAAACCGACCTCGGGGAATACCGGGAGTTGGGCGGCAAGGACCTGACGCTGCCGCCGGACGGCAACACTGCCGCCGCTTCCTACCAGACCATCACGATTCCCGGCCCCTACCGTTCGTTCGCCCGCATGGCGGCGCTTTCGCAGGACGCCGGCCCCGCCGACATTCTGCCCGCGCTCGCGCGCAACATCATCACGGGCGGTTACCAGGCCTCGCGCGGCAGCGATCAGCTCGAGGCCACGGAATACCTGAAGCTCGTGCAGCGCTATCTTTCGCAGGTGAAAGAGCTCGATCAGCTCGCCGGCCCGGAACACGTCATCAAAGTTCCTCAGTGCGAATCGACGCAGACGAACGATCTGCTGCGCGTGCTCGGCTACCGGATGCGCGGCGGTTGCGGCAGTGAAGTAGTTCTCGAAACGGTGAACGCGGCCCGCGCCTTCCTGACCACAGACTCCGGATTTCCGCTCTCCGATCTCGAACGCGCGCTGCAGAGCGATCGCCCGTTCGCCTATCCGTATCCCTCGACGCACGCCGATGTGCTCTACACGGCCGACTACTGGATGAACGCCAGGGAAAGAGCCCAGGGCAATTTCCTGCAGGCGCTGCTGGGCGACCCGGCGCTCTGCCGCTTCTATCTCGGGATGTCGCGCATCGATCCGCAGACGGCGGAAGCACTGCGGAGCGGAATCCCGACCGTGCGGCTGCGCGGCTTTTCGGCTGTCCTCGATTTCTTCGGAGGCAATTTCGAAATCCGCGGTGGAAAAGCGGTTGTGCCGGGCGGCGCGAAATCCGCGCAGGCCTGGGCCGATCTCGCCGGCACCTCGCCGGACAAGGGAACCGAGTTTTTCGACAAGCTGATGAGCAAGGACGACGGCTGGCTTGCCGGGCTCTATGATTCGCTCTCCCGCATCCACGGGCCGGTACAGGAATATCTCACCGATCCCGCGCGCATGAAGCGCTTCTATGCGGCCGTGCGCGGCAAAGTCACGACTCCGGGCCCTGCCCGGCCGGTCTTCAATTCGAACGCCGACATGATGCTGCTCACCACCAGGCTGCAGCTCGATCCGGACGGCAAAGTGCATATTCCGGGCGGGCTGGAAGTCTGGAAGGGGCTGTTCATCAAAGGCTCGAAAGAAAAATACGATCTGAAACTCAGCACGGCGGCGCCAAACTGGAAAGATCCGGACGACGTCATCGAAGCTCTGTTCGCCCTCTGCCGCAAGCCCGTCGAAAATGAGCCGCTGCGGATTTTCATGGCGCTGACCGATATGGATCGCGTTCGTTCGCAGCAGCTGGCGCCCGCAACCGTGGCGCGCCTCGCGCACGACTGGTCCATCTACGGCTCGCAGTACACGTTGTTCAGCGATGTCCCTTCCGTGAGCGACAAGACGATCATCGCTTGGATGGATGCCGCCGCGGCGCTCGATAAACAGCGCGAGATCGGATTCCGGCAGGATGCGATCGCGACGTATCAGGGGCTGACTGGCCTCTGGCAGATTTTCTGCCGGCAGGGCAGCATCCCCCCGGCCAAAGCCGATGATGCGCTTTCCGTGATCATCACGCCGTTCGTCACGCTGAAGAACAATCGCGAGTTGTTTGACGCCGGCCGCCAGGGCCTGAATTCGCTCGTGGAAAGCGCGGGCGCGGGTGGGAAAGGCCCGATCCATGACCGCGTGATGGCGCTGCTGGCAGGCGGTTCCGCGAGCGACGATTCCGAAGTCAGGAGCGAGCTGATCCAGCAGCAGCAGCGTTATTTTGACGCGCAGGCTCTGTTTTCGCCCGATACGATTTTCGAACTCTCCGACAATCTCGAAGCGGTATCAAAGGGCGAGAAGCTGAACGCGCAACTCGCCGCGCGGCTGGCCGCGAAGGCGAATGACATCCAGATGCCGCGCTCCTCGATGACCTTCGAGGAAAAGGGTTCGCAGGCTTTTGGCTACTGGGTGGACCGCCACATCAACGATCAGCGCAAGCTCAACCTGCGCGCCCAGATCGATAAAGCTTCGAAGAATCCGGAAAAGCTTCGCGAGATTCGCGGACTGCTCGCGCCCGCGCTCCGCGACACGATTGTCGGTTACAACTACATTCGCTACGCGCCGCCGGGAGCGCAGATCCTGCTGACGAATCCGCTGTTTGTCCGCGGCCACGATTTCGTAGGGGCGCAGGGCGGCGATCACGCCTGGCAGGCGACGTCGATGTACGGCAGCGGATGGCCCTCCAGCGCGGGCGGCAGGCTGATCGGATCGCTTTCCGAACTCCCCTACGCTCTCGCCGAAGCCGAAAAGGATTTTCTCGTACCGACGCAGACGCAGGCGCTGATCTGGGGCGATCTGGTGCCGCAGATGATTCTCTCTGCCACAATCCCCCGCTATTGGGATGTCACTCCGGCGCAGATGCGCTGGGTTTCCGCCAGTATGCGCCACGCGGAATCGATGCTTGCCCAGGCGGCTCTCGATTCCACGGTTCGGGGCACAGTTCTGGATGCGGTCAAGTCCGCGGCCAGCCTGATTCGCTACGATGCCGTCACCCGTCAGATAGCTACGGGAAATGTTCAGAACGCGATCCAGCTTCTGACGCCTTCGGAACTTTATGTCATCGGCCAGACGCTGGACGGCGCCATGCTCAATGACGATCCCGGCGGCCAGACGCTGGTCCACCTGCGCGCAGAGGTTCCCGACCAGGTGAGTCCGGAAGCCATCTCGCGCACCTGGGGAACCTCGAAACCGACGCTGACGAATTCCTACCGGCAGGAACTGCTGAATCTCAGAACGTTCCCGACTCTCATGGGCTACTCCAGCCGCATCATGGCGGAAAGCTGGGAATCGAACCAGTTGTACTGGGCGCAGATCGCCGACGAGATGGGTGTGCGCCCCGCGGAAATGGCCCTGCTCGTTCCAAACTGGACGCAGCGCACGGTCGAACGGATTTTTGCTTCCAACCTGGAAGACTGGCCCGCGCTTCTGCGCAGCCTTCGCTCGGTGGGCGAGGACGCGCTGGCTGGAAAATTGAAGGAAACTGCGAGGAACTGATCCTGATGCGCGAACTCACCAGGAACACTTATCGACGTGTGACGGCTACCACCGTCATCGGCGCCGGCGTTGCCGCTGCTTTTACCGGAGCATGGCTGCTGGCGCAGGAGACGGTGCCGACTTTCCACACCAAAGTAGATCTTGTCGTTCTGACGTTCACGGTAACGGACAGCAAGGGCAAGTACGTGAACGGCCTCAAGCCGGCCGATTTCCGCGTAACGGAAGACGGAATTCTGCAGAAGCTCTCTACCTTCGCCGAAGGTGACCGCCCCGCGATGGAAGTGGCCGAGGGCGGCGCTCTGAAGCCGCTCACCCCGCAATCGCCCGCCGCCACAGCCGCCGCCGCGAAGAGCGGCGAGCAATCGCCGGATACGTTCGCCGGGACCAGCGTCTTCGTTCTTTTCGATACGAGCAACTTCATGTATCGGGGCTTCGTGTACGCAGAGGACGCGATCGGCGACTTCATCCGCGGGCTCGATAAGGCCGATTCCGTCGCGGTCTATACCTTCAGCCGGAATTTGTCGCGTGCGTCCGGACTGACCATGGACCATCAGACCGCAATCAGCGGCCTCCGCACGGCGGTTGCGGGCGACGACACAGCGCTCTACAACGGCCTGCTGCTCGCGCTGCGCGACGCCGCGAAAGTGCCCGGCAGGAAGGTGATTATCGTGTTTTCAAACGGTCCGGACAACGCCAGCATGGTGGCGCCGGACGATGTCCGCACCGTCGCCGAAGACGAGGGTATTCCGATCTACGTGATCTCGACGAATGACGTCAATAAAGATCCGATTTCGAGCAGCGTTTTCCGCCGCCTGACATCGAGCACCGGCGGCAAGGCCTACTGGGCTCGAAGCTGGCAGAAGCAGGTGGAGGCATTCGATGCGATTCGGGAAGACATCGGCAACTCGTACGCCCTGACCTACTACCCGGCGCCGAATCCGAATGAGGGCTTCCGCAAGGTGAATATCGAAATCGTGACCGATACGGCCCGAAAATATCGCGTGCGTGCCCGACCCGGCTACCGGCCTCGCAGCTACTGATCGAGGTTCAAAAACGAAAGGGGCGCTCCGGCAGGGAGCGCCCCTTTTTTGTTTTGCTTGCCTGATCCGCTGGATTACTTCAGGCTGGCCTGCAGTGTGCGGATCTGACCTTCGAGCTGTTTGGACGGACGGTTCGCCAGAGCAAGCTGGCATTCCGCCTTCGCGTCGACCGTGTCACCCTTCTGGTTCAGGGCCATCGCGTAGTGATAGTGATAGATCGGATTAAGAGGCGCCTGCTGCACGAGCGGCTTCAGCTCATCGATCGCGCTCTCCGGCATGTTCTTCTTCATGTAGATCCAGCCGATCGTATCCTTCACTTCGAGGAAGGTTGGCAGCCGCTGCTTGGCCTGTGTCGCGTAGGAGAGCGCCAGCGTCGGATCACCGTTGGTTTCCACAATCAGATACGCCAGGTTGTTAAGAACCAGCGGATTGTTCGGATCGATCTTGAGCGCCTTTTCGTAGTACGTACGGGCGTGCTGCTCATCGTTCTTGGCTTCGTAGAGAAGCGCCAGATTCGTCGCAATCGCCGCGTTATCCGGCAGCGCCTTGGCGGACATTTCCATAAACTCGATGCTCTTGTCGTAATCGCCCTTGAAGCGGTAGCATTCGCCGATGCGGCTCCAGAGGTCGCCCTTGAGCTTCATGTCGTTCGTACCGTTCACCAGTCCCTGGTAGGTCTGGATCGCGGGATCGAACTGGCGGGCCGCCATCTGCGCATTGCCGAGCTCGCGCTGGAGCTGGAATGACGGGGTCTTCTGGGCTGCCTGGCGGATGAGATCCACGCTCTTATCAGCCTGTCCGTCCGCAAGAAGCGCCTTCGATTCGCCCAGCAGGCCGCGAATATTTCCGGGAGCTGCTTCGTAGGCGCGCTTGAAGTGATCGAGCGCGTCCTTGTTCTTCTTCTGGTTGAGATCGAGCACGCCGAGCTCGAGCAGCGTTTCCACCTGCTTCGGATTCTTGTCCAGAACCTCGGTGAGCATCTTGCGCGCATCGTCATACTTCGACTGGCGCTGCAGCGCGGCGGCCTTCATCACGCGGCCCTGCACACTGTCCGGATGGTTCTTCAGGATTTCGTCGGCCTGGCGAACCGCTTCGTCGTATTGCTGCAGCACAATGGCGACCTGCGTCAGCGCATAACGCGCGGGCAGATAATTGGGGTTCAGTTCGATGCACCGCTGGAACTGCTGCTGCGCCTGCTGAAACTGATTCTTGGCAAAGTAGGTGCGGCCGAGGTTGAAACGCGCGACCCAGTTGTTCGGGCGGGCGGTCACAACCGACTGCAGGTCCGTCTGCGCTTCATCGATCTGACCCTTGTCGATCATGAACGTGGCGCGGAGACCCTTCGCCTCGGGATCCCTGGCATCGTTCTTCAGGATCTGGTCGTTCTTCGACTGCGCCATTGCGATGTTGTTCTGGCGAATGTAGACTTCGATTTCGCGCTTCAGATAGGTGTTGGTATTCTTCGGATCGGCCTTGATACCGGCCTCGTATTCCTTGTTTGCCTGATCGAGCTGATTGACGCGGACATAGAAGTCGCCCGACTGGAAGTAGGCCTGCGGGAACGACTTCAGATCCGCTTTCATGTCGTTGAGCATCTTGACCAGCTGGTCCTGCTTGTGGGTGCCGAAATAGAACTGCGCCAGCATCAGGCGCATGGAAGTGTCCTTCGGGACTGCGGCGATTGCCGCCTTCAGGATATTCTCGGCTTCGTCCAGGCGCTTCGTCCCGACGTAGATGCGGTAGAGCTCCACATAACCGTTCAGATTCGTCTTGTCCTTCGCGACCAGGCTCTTGAACAGGTTTTCCGCTTCCTGTAATTCTCCGTCGAGCGCGAGCGTACGGCCCAGCGCCAGAGTAATCACGTAATCGCCGGGTTTGGCGTTCAGCGCCGTCCGGTATTCCTGAATTGCCTTGGCCACCTGCGCTTTGGCGTCCGGAGCCTTGCCGTCGCGGAAGAACTGAGTCGCGCCGAGCAGGGCGAGATCGCCGCTCAGCTTATGACCTTCCCAGGAGTTTGGGTTGCGCTGCAGCAGCCCATCCACCATCGGCTGCACGTCCTGAATCAGGCGCGCGGAATCCTTGCTGCCCTGCGCCGCCATCAACATGATTTCAGAGAGCTTGAGGGTCGAATCGTCCGACTCCGGCGTCCCCTTCTTCAGCAGTTCCACGGCGCGCTGGAGCATGCCGACCGCGCTCGAGACCTGCCCGAGCTGAAGGTCGGTCAACGCCAGCTTGTAGTAGGCCATGCCGAACCGCTTATCCTTATCGAGCGCCTTGCGGTAATAGATGTTCGCTTCTTTGAACTTCTTCTGCTCGAAGTACTTATTACCGCTCTCGAGGTACTTCTGCTTCAGAACATTGGGGTCGCGGGTACAGGCAGCAGAAAAAACCGCAACCGCGGTGAGGGCAACGATAAGATGTCGCATAGGGTAAACCTGACCTACCTATTCTCCTACAAGTTCAGCGATTCCCGACACAGAAGTACCAAACCATAGGACTAGTACCACCAGAACGAAAACCGCTGGAGGACCAGAGACTTCAGTATACGGCAGCGCTGTTAACTGATGTCGTTCTGTCTGTGGATTTGTGAGATTCAGGCCTTCAGTTGTGTCAGCAGTGCGATTGCAGACCGAATATCTTCCATTCGCCGGGCGGGATTGCTGGCTTCGCGTTCGATGGAAAGCGGACCCCGGTAGCCGATCTCGCGCAGCTTCCCGAGGAAGCGCGGAACTCCCACGGAACCGGCGCCGAGCGCTCTTTCCTTGCCGAGCGCACCGGCAACACCAGCCGGCGGCCAGTCGCCATCCTTGCAATGGACGGTCAGAACCTTCGGCGCAAGGATGCCGAGAGCCTCGATGGGGTCGCCCGTGCCGTAGAGGATCATGTTGGCGGGATCGAAATTGATGCCGAGATTCGGGCGGGCCACGTCGTTGAGGAACGCCATCAGCACCTTCGCCGGCTCCTGGCCGGTTTCCAGCGCGAAAGTCTGATTGTGCGAAGCGGCGTGGTCGCAGACGCGGCGGACCATGTCGCGCACGGCGACATAGTCGGGATCAGACGGCGATTCCGGAACAAAGCCAATATGGGTCGCGATGCCAGGCGCGCCGATCACGGCCGCGAAATCGCTGACG